>JAUZEX010000515.1 GCA_030838815.1 Actinomycetota bacterium | reverse complement strand
CGCCTGAGCGGCCCCGGTCCGGAGCGTCAGGGCTCTTCGGGAGCCACCAGCTGGTAGCCAACCCCGGGGCTGGTGCGCAGCAACGTGGGATGGTTGGGGTCGTCCTCCAGCTTGCGCCGCAGCCGGTTGGCGTAGACCCGCAGGTAGTGCGTCTCGTCGCCGGCGCCGGGGCCCCAGACCTTCTCCAGCACCATCCGGTGGGTGACGACCTTGCCGGCGTGGCGGGCCAGGAAGGCGAGCAGGTCGAACTCCCGGGCGGTCAGCTCCACCGGCTCGCCCCGCAGCTCGGCGCTGCGCCGGGCGAGATCGAGGCGCAGCGGCCCGACCTCGAGGACGGGCGCCTCCTCGGCCACCGCCCGCCGGGCGCCGTGGCGGAGGGCGACCCGGAGCCGGGCCTCGAGCTCGGCCATCCCGAACGGCTTGGTCACGAAGTCGTCCGCGCCGGCGTCGAGCGCCTCGACCTTGCGGGCCTCGGTGCCATGGGCCGACAGCACGACGATCGGCACCTCGGTCCAGAGCCGGAACCGGCGGCAGACCTCCACCCCGTCGAGGTCGGGCAGGCCGAGGTCGAGCACGACGACGTCGGGGTTGTCGATCACCGCCCGGGACAACCCGGCCGCCCCCCCGGTGGCCGTGTCCACCTCGTAGCCCCGGGCCCGCAGGCCGGTGCCGACCACCCGGAGGATGGCCTCCTCGTCGTCGATGATCAGCACCCGGGCCACGGCGGGCTCAGGCCTTCGCCGGAGGGGCCACGGCGGCGGCCGGTTCGCCGTCGTCGGGCAGCATCGACTCGGGCGACACCGGCAGCCGGAGGACGAAGGTGGCCCCGCCGCCCGGCGTCCCCTCGACCCAGATGCGGCCGCCGTGGGCCTCGGCGATGCCCTTCACGATGGCCAGGCCCATGCCCGTCCCGACCGGCCCCTGACCCTCGGCCCGCAGCCGGTAGAACTGGTCGAAGATCCGTTCCCGTTCTTGCTCGGCCACGCCGGGGCCGTGGTCGACGACCGCCACCTCCACCTCGCCGTCGCCGACGGCGGCCGCCCGGACCGTCACTGCCGTCCCGGGCGGCGTGTAGCGGGCGGCGTTCTCCAGCAGGTTCGACAGCACCTGTTCCATCAGCAGGTAGTCGACGTCGGCCAGCGGCAGCCCGTCGGCGATCTCGACCGCCAGGCGGCCCTCGCCCAGCGTCGGGCCCAACCGGCCGGCCACGGCGCCGATCAGTTCATCGAGTGGCGTGGCCGACGTGTGCGGCACGAGCGCCCCCGCCTGGATCCGGCTCATGTCGAGCAGGTTCGTCACGAGCCGGGTGAGGCGGTCGGTCTCCTCCTCGGTCGTCCGCAGCAGCGTGGCGCGGTCGTCGTCGGAGAGGAGCAGGCCGGGGTCGGCCAGGTCGGAGATCGACGCCTTGATCGACGCCAGGGGCGTCCGTAGGTCATGGGACACCGAGCCGATGAGCGCCGCCCGCAACCGGTCGACCTCCTCCAGGAGCTGCAGGCGGCTGCTCTCCTCCACCAGCCGGGCCCGTTCCGCCCACAACAGCTGCGCCTCCGCCCGCCGGGCCTCGGCCTCCCGCTGGGCCCGGCCCAGTTGGGCGACGACGCCGCCCACGGTGCAGCCGACCATGGCGTAGACGACGAGGCTGATCCAGTCCTCCCACTCCGTGACGTAGAACGTGGAGTAGGGCGGGATGAAGAAGAAGTCGAAGGTCAGGAACCCGAAGGCCACCCCGACCGGGACGGCCGAGAAGCCGCCCACCGCCACGCCCAGTGCCACCGGGACCACCAGCACCAGCGCCGCGGTGGCGACGGTGATGTCGGACCGGAAGGGCAGCACCCCGGCCGTGGCCACCGCCAGCCCGGCCACGGTGACCACCCAGCCGGCGAGCATGCGGCGGGAGCGACCGTTGACGGGCACGGACGGAAGCGTACGGTCGTGACGGGCCCCCGGGCGTGTTCGCGCCAGGATCGTGTCAGGAACGTTCCTCCGCGCATCAACAGAGTGTCAACGGCCGCTCCCGCCCCGGCGGGGAGGCGTATCACCAACCTGATGTGTCCTCACCCCCGTTCGAACGGCCGGGCCGCAGTCGTCGCGGCTCCGGACCGCTCCGCGCCGGTCGTCATCCGCTGGCCGTCGGACCAGGACCGGCGAAGGGAGCTGGCCGACCTCGGCGTCCCCCGCCTGCTGCTGGTCGACAACAACGCGTCGCCGCCTATCTGCGCCGATGCGCTGGAGGACTGGGTCCGACTTCCCTCCGACGAGCGGGACATCGACGCCCGCATGAACTCGCTGCGGGCCCGGGCGTCCGCCTGGGCGCCGTCGACCCGTCCCGAGATGGACGGGAACGGTCGACTCCTGCGGGGCCTGCGGTGGGTGGCGCTCTCTCCGATCGAGGAGCAGCTCTGCACGCTGTTGCTCGGCGGGTTCGGCGAGGTGGTCTCGGACCGCACGCTGCTCGGCCGGGCCTGGCCCGAGGGGACCGGCACACCGACGGGGCTCCGGCTCCAGATGACCCGGCTCCGGCGGCGTATCGCCGATCTCGGACTCGAGGTCCGCTCCGTACGGGGCAAGGGCTACGTGCTGCAGGACCGACCGACCGTGGTCGCGGGGACGAACTGATGGGCGTCGTGCCAGGGACGCGTCAGGAAATCCGACGGCTGCGTCAATGGCGCGTCAACGGCGTACCCGACCGGCCGCCCCAGCCGTAGAACCGGATCATGCAAGCGAATCGGCACCCCAACGAAGGCCGAGGCATCGATATCGCCCTCGGCGGTCTCGCCCCGATCGCGGTGGCGGCGGCACTGGTGGCAGTCCGGGGCCATGTGGCCAGTGCCAACGTGGCCCTGGTCCTCGGCATCATCGTGGTTGTCGCCGGGGCCGTGGGCGGACGGGCGGCGGGAATGGTGGCGGCGCTGACGG
>JAUZEX010000441.1 GCA_030838815.1 Actinomycetota bacterium | reverse complement strand
CCACCGGACTCGCCGCCGCCACACTCCTCGCCCAGTACGGCGTCGAGAGCCTCGTCCTCGAGCGGTGGGACGGCGTCTACCCGCTGCCCCGGGCCGTCCACCTCGACGACGAGATCTACCGGATCCTCGCCCGGCTCGGCGTCGCCGACGAGTTCGCCGCCATCTCCCGGCCGTTGTGCGGCCTGCGGCTGATCGAGCCCGGCCCGCGGGTGCTGGCCGAGTTCCCCCGCCAGGCCTGCGGCCGCCACGGCTTTCCCGAGGGCAACATGTTCGACCAGCCGGAGCTGGAGACGCTCCTGCGGGCCAACCTGGCCCGCCATCCCCAGAGCGCCATCCGGCCTCACACCGAGGTCACCCGGTTGGTCCAGACCGGCACCGGGGTGCGGGTCGACTACACCGACCGCGTCACCGGGCAGGCCGGCGTCGTCGTCACCCAGTACGTGCTGGGCTGCGACGGCGCCAACAGCCACACCCGGACGGCCATCGGCCCGCTCGGCACGACCATGGAGGACCTCGGGTTCGAGCAGCGCTGGCTCGTCGTCGACGTCACCACCGACGCCGACCTCGGGCAGTGGGAGGGCGTGCACCAGATGTGCGACCCGCACCGGGCCGCTACCTACATGCAGGTGAGTGCCACGCATCACCGCTGGGAGTTCCGGCTCCTGCCCGGTGAGACCGCCGACGACTACCGCCGGATCGAGCAGCTCCTTCCGCTGCTCGCCCCGTGGACGGGGACCCTCCCCGCCGACCGGCTGGAGCTCATGCGGCTCACCGATTACACGTTCCACGCTCAGGTCGCCGAGCGGTGGCGCGACCGGCGCCTGTTCCTCCTCGGCGACGCCGCCCACCTCACCCCGCCGTTCATCGGCCAGGGGATGGGCGCCGGCCTGCGCGACGCCGCCAACCTGGCCTGGAAGCTGGCCGGCGTCCTCGGCGGCGACCTGCCCGACAGCGCGCTGGACACCTACGAGGCCGAGCGCAAGCCCCACGTCACGGCCTTGATCAAGCGGGCCAAGCTCATGGGCACCGCCATGACCGCCGGCGGCGAAGCGGGCGCGGTCGTCCGCCGCGTCGTCGCCCCCCGGGTTCAGCACCTGGCCGGCAGCGGCATCCCCGTGCTCGACACCGCCACCGAGACACCTGCCGTCGGTCGTTCCGACCTCGCCCCCCGGCCTCCCCTGCGCCGCACCCTGGCCGGACGGCTCTGCCCCAACGCCCCCGTCGACGGCTCCCGCCGCCTCGACGACGTAGCGGCGGGCCGGTTCGCCGTCGTGACGTCCACCGAGCCGTCGGCGGCGCAGCGGGCCCAGGTCGAGCGTCGCGGCGCGGTCGTCGTCGTCGCCCGGCCCGGCAGCGAGCTCGAGCGGTGGTTGCGCCGGGGACGGAGCACCGCCGCCGTGGTCCGCCCCGACGGCACCGTCCTGCGGGCCGGCCGCGACCTCGCCGCCCTGTACGCCGCCCTTCCCGAATTCACCCCCGCCCGTCGCGCCGCGTCCGTGCCGGCACCCGTCTGAGGAGGCCTCCCATGACCGCCCGCATCGCGCCCGTCCCGCCCACCGGCAACGCCCCCGACATCCAGGAGCTCCTCGACTTCGGCACCGAGGGCACCGGCGGCGCCTCGAACGTCTTCCTGACCCTGGCCAGGAACCCCGAGCTCTTCCGCGGCTGGATGGCCTTCACCTCCGACTTCTACACGCCGACCGCGCTGGCCCCCCGCCATCGTGAGCTGCTCATCCTCCGGACGGCCTGGCGCTGCCGCAGCGACTACGAGTGGGGCCAGCACGTCCGCATGGCGCATGCCGCCGGACTCACCGACGCGGAGATCACCGCCGTCACCGGCGACATCGACGCCGCGGCCTGGTCGGCCACCGACGCCGCGCTGCTGCAGACCGTCGACGAACTCATCGACGACCACACCGTCGCCCCGTCCACCTGGGCCGCCCTGGCCCGGGACTTCGACGAGGCGCACCTGATCGAGGTGCTGCTGCTCGTCGGGAGCTACATCGGCCTCGCCGGGTTCCTCAACGCCGTCGGAGTCGAGCGAGAGGCCGGCGTCTCCGGCCTGCCCACCACACATCAGCCCACCACAGGTCAGAAGGAGAAGAACCGATGCCTCGCATGACCGTCGCCGACCAGTTCATCGAAGTCCTGCGCCAGGCCGAGGTCGACCACATCTACGGCGTGGTCGGCGACAGCCTCAACCCGATCGTCGATGCCCTCCGCCGGACGGACGGGATCGACTGGGTCCACGTCCGCAACGAGGAGGCCGGCGCCTTCGCCGCCGGCGCCGAGGCGATGCTGAGCGGCCAGCTGGCCGTGTGCGCCGGCAGCTGCGGCCCCGGCAACCTGCACATGATCCAGGGCCTCTACGACGCGCAGCGCAACGGCGCGCCGGTGCTGGCCATTGCCTCCCACATCAAGAGCACCGAGATCGGCACGGGCTACTTCCAGGAGACCCACCCCCAGGAGCTGTTCGGGGAGTGCAGCGTCTACTGCGAGATGGTCAGCAGCCCGGACCAGATGCCCCGCATGCTGAAGACGGCGATCGCCACCGCGCTGGCCAAGAGCGGTGTGGCCGTGCTCGTCATTCCCGGCGATGTCTCGGCCGAGAAGGCCGCCCACCCCACCGGCCGCCTCACCCTGCCCGTCGGCCGCTCCGAGCTCGTCCCCGCCCCCGAGGCGGTGCAGGCCCTGGCCGACGCCATCAACCGGGCCGGCACCGTATCCCTGTTCTGCGGCGCCGGTGTGGCCGGCTCCCACGACGAGGTCATGGCGCTGGCCGGCACGTTGAACAGCCCCATCGGCCACACGCTGCGGGGCAAGGAATGGATCCAGTACGACAACCCCTACGACGTCGGGATGATCGGCCTCCTCGGCTACGGCGCCTGCTACGAGGCCTGCCACGAGACCGACCTGCTCCTCATGCTCGGCACCGACTTCCCCTACGACAACTTCCTCCCGCAGGCCCACACCATCCAGGTCGACCGCGACGCCAGCCGGCTCGGCCGGCGCACCCCCCTCGACCTGGCGATCCACGGCGACGTCGGCGCCACCCTGCGAGCGGTGCTTCCCCTGGTGAAGCAGAAGACCGACCGGGCCTTCCTCGACCGCATGCTCGGTCGCCACGCCGCCAAGCTGGAAAGCGTCGTCGACGCCTACACCAACGACGTCGAGCACCACGTCCCGATCCACCCCGAGTACGCCGCCCGGATCCTCGACGAGCTCGCCGACGACGACGCTGTCTTCACCGTCGACACCGGCATGTGCAACGTCTGGGCCGCCCGCTACATCACCCCCAACGGAAAGCGCCGGGTCATCGGCTCCTTCAGCCACGGCACCATGGCCAACGCCCTCCCCCACGCCATCGGCGCCCAGGTGGGCAACCCCGGGCGCCAGGTCATCTCCATGTCCGGTGACGGCGGCCTCGGCATGCTCATGGGCGAACTGCTGACCGTCAAGCTCCACGAGCTGCCGGTCAAGATCGTCGTCTTCAACAACTCGTCGCTCGGCATGGTCAAGCTCGAGATGCTCGTCGACGGCCTGCCCGACTACGAGACCGACCACCTCCCCGTCGACTTCTCCGCCATCGCCAAGGGTGTGGGCATCCACTCCATCCGGGTCGAGAAGCCGGGCGACGTCCGCTCGGCTCTGGCCGAGGGTCTCAACCACCCCGGCCCGGCCCTCATCGAGCTCGTCACCGACCCCAACGCCCTCTCCGTGCCCTCCCACTTCACCGGCGAACAGATCAAGGGCTTCGCCCTGGCCAGCACCAAGGTCGTCCTCGGCGGTGGCGTCGGCCGCATGCTCGACCTCGCCCGGGCCAACCTCCGCTACGCCAACCCCGCCGTGGTGCTCTGACCACCACCCACCAAGAGCTCATGCCATGCGCGCCACCACTCACCAAGGAGCAACGACCATGACTCGACGAATCCCCCTCGTCGGCCTGGTGGCCGCCCTCGCCGCCACACTGACCGCCTGCGGGACCGCCACCGGCTCGCCGTCGGCGACGAAGACCACCACCGCCCATCACCCCGCACCGGTCGTGCGCAAGAGCGCCGCCGCCATGACACCGGCCGAGATCGACCGCTTCGAGCGGGCCTACTCGTACGCCGTCGCCAAGGGCTACTTCGACGCCTTCAACGACGCCCACTTCGACCACCACCGCAACCGCAACCACGGCTTCGAACTGACCTCGGCCGCGCCGCCGACCGTCATGGTCGGCATGACCCCCGCCTGGGGCTACCGGCTGCTCCCCTGGCACCGCTCGTTCGTCCTCGAGGCGGAACAGATGCTCCGCGCCGCCCTCCGCCAGCGCGACAAGGAGGAAGGCCGCGACCCCCGCGAGGCCGACGGCCTCTTCATGCCCTACTGGGACGTGGCCCACGACCAGGCCGTCCCCGCCTGGGTGCAGGCCTTCCAGCCCCAGGGCGGCACGGCCATGGTCCCGCCGGACGTGCCGAAGGGCCACCCCCTCTACGGCAAGCCGGTCGGCTCCCGTTACGACATCCACTTCGGCCGCTGGCCCGGGAACAACCCCGCCTTCGACCGGCTGCCCCAACCGGCCCAGGTGGCCGGGATCATCGACCACGACGACTTCCCCGCCTTCTACCGGGCCGTCGAGGCCGAACCGACGATCGTGCCGTCCGCCGTCCCCGCCGCCAAGCAGGCCCTCGAGGCCCTCGACCGCCGGTTCCCCGACAACCCGGACGTCCAGACCATCGTCGAGACCCTCAAGCGTTCGCCGGAAGAGCTCAAGGCCGCCGCCCAGGACCCCGACGCCACGATGAAGCTGCTCGACGCCGCCTTCGGCGTCGGGTACCTGGCCACCGCCGAAGCGGCCAAGCCCCACCCCGACCAGGACCTCATCAACACCGTCCACACCGCCGGCGCCGCCATCATCTCGCCGCCCCACGTCATCCTGCACCTCTGGGCCGCCGGGATCGACCCCACCAACCCCACGGTGCGCGGCACCGTGAGCAACTTCAACGAGCTCACCGTCGACCCCCTCTTCTGGATGATCCACACCGAGCTCGACCGCTGGTGGTTCACCTGGGAGCAGTCCCACACCGGGCTCCCCCCGCTCACCGGAGAGGACAAGCAGTTCCAGCCCGTCCTCTCCAAGCAGGGTGCCTGGTACGGAGGCGGCCGCGTCCACACCCTCAGGGACCTCGCTCCGACCCAGAAGCTGCCCTACCGCTACGACGAGCTGTTCAGGCCGTGACCCCGAACAGTCCCTGATCTGTCTGCCGCTGGCGGGGGGTGCGCATCGCCCCCCGCCAGAGCGCCCCATCGACAGTGCGTGCCGTCGCAAAGTGCAAAGGTGGGCCGGTGACTGCAGGACGCGGGCGGGCGCGGCGCACGGTCACCGGCTGGGTGGTCACGCTGGTCGGGCTGGCGGTGGCCACGGCCGGGCTCTTGCCGTACCGCTCCCCGGGCACGACGGCCACGCCGGCCATGGTGCTGCTCGTGCCGGTGGCCATCGGGGTGGCAGTCGGAGGTTTCCCGGCCGTGCCGGTCGGCGTCGTGGGCGGATTCCTGATCTTCAGTTACTCCTTCGTCCCGCCCTACGACACTCCGCCATACCCACGCCACGCTGCTGCTGCGGGCTGGCGTCCCGGTGAAGGTCGTCAGCGAGCGCCTCGGGCATGCCAACCCAGCCTTCACGCTCACCGTCTACCAGCACGTCATCCCCGGCATGCAGGAGGAGGCCGCCAGCCTGTTCTCCGACCTGATCTTCGGCCGCGACGAACCTGCCCTCGCCCTGGCGCCGTGACCCCGCCGAGTCAGGCGACCGAGCGGCCGAGAAGGTGCCGGTTCTTGGCCACCGGGCCCGGAAGGATCGTGAAGTGGACCTGGCCGTCGTCATCGACGGCGACGATCCGGACCACCGCCTGCCCGTAGCGGTTGCCGGCCAGAAGCATCGCCCCAGGGACGATGCGCTCAGGATCGGAAGCATCGGCGAGCGTCGACCAGCCCAGGCCGTCGTCGTCCTCGGCGTTCAGGTCGGCAATGAGATCGACTTCGTCAGCCATTCGTACGCTCCAGCGGGTCGTCACCCTTCATGGTAGGGGTTGACCACGACCCGGTGCTCACAGTGGCACAAGCGGTCGACCCCGTCGTCCAGGTCGTCGAAGGCGACGTCGAAGTGCCTCGGGTTGCGCCCCGTGGGCTCCAGGCGGAGCCCGGCCGCCCGCAGGACGCCCGCCGTCATGATCGTCAGCCGCTCGAAGCGGACCAGGGGCCGCTGCTGGGCAAGCTCGTCGAAGGTGAGGTCTCGAACGGCGAAGACCGAGATCCCGTACGTGCCGTAGATGGCATGGTTCCGGAGGGCGTCGGTTCGAAGGATCTCGCGGTCGAGTTCGCCACCGCGCACCACGACCGCTTCGCCGTCGGCGAGCTCGTCTCCAATCCGGAGGTACCGCTGCTTCATTGGCACGATCCTCGCACCCCGACAGCTTCCGACCGGCGGATACCAAGAGGCGACGGCTCGCCGTGCCGTCCGGTGCCGTCGTGTGCCCCGCCGTACCGAACCGTCCCGGTCCGTCGGTAGAAGACCCGGTAGAAGCCGGGCCGAAAGTGGCCCGGACAGCAGAAGGCCCCACTCCGAAAAGTGGGGCCTGACCTGCTCTTTTACTTGGTGGCGGGGGAGGGATTTGAACCCTCGACCTTCGGGTTATGAGCCCGACGAGCTACCAGACTGCTCCACCCCGCGGCGCACTCGTCAAGATAACAGAACGCGACCGGGAACGGAACCGCGGCGGTGACCATCGCTTAGCATCGGATTGTGGAGGAAAGCACCCTTGTCGAGGAGGTCGGGCACCGGCTGGCCCGGGCCGGGCTGCGGTGGACAGCCGGGCGGCGGGCGGTGGTGGCCATCTTCGAGTCGGCGCAGGCGCCGCTGTCGATGCAGGACCTCCAGGACCGGGCCCGGGAGGCCCGGGTGCCGCTGTCGTCGCTGTATCGGATCGTGAGCGACCTCATCGCCGCCAACGTGCTGGTGCGGCTGGAGTTCGAGGAGGGGTTCGCCCGGTTCGAGCTGGTCGAGGAGCTGGCCCGGCACCACCACCACCTGGTCTGCGTGGAGTGCGGCACGGTGGAGGACTTCGAGGGCCCGGGGCTCCCCGACCTGGAGCGGGCCGTCGACGACGCCATGCGCTCCATCGTCCGCCGGCACCGCTTCTCCGTCCGCAACCACCGGCTCGACTTCTTCGGCACCTGCGCCGCCTGCACCGACCCCTGAGCCTGACCTGGAGCGGATCGCCCACAAAGGATGTGGGCAGACCGCTCGGGGTCGGTCGGGTCAGTCGTCGGCGGCGGCGGGAACGACCTCCCGGCCGGGGAAGAGCTCGGCGGCCATCTCCTCCACTGCGGGGTCGGACGGGTCGCCGACCCAGCCGGCGGCCTCCGCTCCGCCGGCCCGCAATGCGACAACCGCCGCGCCGACGGCGGCCGCGTCGGGGCCGGCCACGAGCACCGCCGCCGCTCCCCCGACCAGCGCCGTCGCACCGACCGGATCGGTGATCACCACCTTGTCCACCAGGCCTCGCCTCTGCCCCTTTCCGGGCGGCTTGTTCGTTGTAGGGAGCCTACGGACCTGCCGATATCCACGACACACATGCGCTTCGAGGAGCTGGCCTACCGCGACGGGGGACAGGCGGTCACAATCCCCTTCCACCGCACCCTGACGATGCTCGGGGGCCTCGACGCGGAGCTCCGCCGGCGCTTCGCCGACCGGGCCATCGCCTCCCTCAGCGGGAGTGCCGCCGGGTACGGGGTGAGCCTCGTGTTCGTCGACG
>JAUZEX010000431.1 GCA_030838815.1 Actinomycetota bacterium | reverse complement strand
CCCTTCCACCCCCGTCCCCCGGCCCGTACCCGAACCGGCGGGGGGACGGCCGCGTCTCCGGGTGCCTCCGCCGCCGGGCGCTCCGAAATCCGGCGCTACAGTCCGCCCACTCGGATCGTCGGAGCAGGGGAGGCGGGCACATGGCCCATGAGGTGCGGGGCGTCGTGGCCACGGCGAAGAAGGCGCCGGTCACGGTCGAGACGATCACGGTCCCCGACCCCGGCCCCGGGGAGGCGCTCGTGCGGGTGAAGGCCTGCGGCGTGTGCCACACCGATCTCCACTACCGGGAGGGCGGCATCAACGACGACTTCCCCTTCCTCCTCGGCCACGAGGCGGCCGGGGTGGTGGAGGCGGTCGGCGACGGCGTGACCGGCGTCGCCCCCGGCGACTACGTGGTCCTGGCCTGGCGGGCGCCGTGCGGGCAGTGCCGCTCCTGCCGCCGGGGCCGGCCGTGGTACTGCTTCGACTCGGCCAACGCCCAACAGAAGATGACGCTGGGCGGCACGCCGCTGTCGCCGGCGCTCGGCATCGGCGCCTTCGCCGAACTCACCCTCGTCGCCGCCGGGCAGTGCGTGAAGGTCGACCCCCGGGCCCGGCCCGAGGCGGCCGGCCTCATCGGCTGCGGTGTCATGGCCGGGTTCGGGGCGGCGGTGAACACCGGCGGGGTCGGGCGGGGGGACACCGTGGCCGTCATCGGCTGCGGGGGCGTGGGCGACGCGGCCATCGCCGCCTCCTACCTGGCCGGGGCCCGTACGGTCATCGCCGTCGACGTCGATGCCCGCAAGCTGGAGTGGGCCATGGGCTTCGGGGCGACCCACACCGTCAACTCCACGGAGGTCGACCCCGTCGAGGCGATCAAGGAGCTGACCGACGGCAACGGCGCCGACCTCGTCATCGAGGCGGTCGGCCGCCCCGAGACCTACCGGCAGGCCTTCTATGCCAGGGACCTGGCCGGGACAGTGGTCCAGGTCGGGGTCCCCAACCCGACCATGACCGTCGAGTTGCCGCTCATCGAGCTGTTCGGCCGGGGCGGGGCGCTCAAGTCGTCGTGGTACGGGGATTGCCTGCCGAGCCGCGACTTCCCCATCCTCATCGACCTCTACCTGTCGGGGCGGCTCAATCTGGACGGGTTCGTTTCGGAGACCATCGGCATCGACGACGTGGAGGAGGCCTTCCACAGGATGGAGCGGGGCGAGGTTCTGCGTTCGGTGGTGGTCCTGTGAGCGGGCTGCGCATCGACCGGGTCCGCACCAACGGGCAGTTCACCCTCGACGGGCAGAGCTTCGACGTCGAGAACAACATCTGGCTCGTGGGCGACGACGAGGAGGTCCTCGTGATCGACGCCGCCCACGAGGCCGGTCCGATCATCGAGGCCATCGACGACCGCCGGTGTGTGGCCATCGTGTGCACCCACGGGCACAACGACCACATCAACGCCGCCCTCGATGTCCACGGCTTCGTCGGACGCGTGCCCGTCTGCCTCAACGAAGAGGACCGCATGCTGTGGAACCAGATCTACACCGCCCGGGGTCCCGACATGCCGTTGAAGGACGGGCAGACCTTCGAGGTCGGCGGGGCGACGCTGCGGGTGCTCCACACCCCGGGCCACTCGCCGGGCGGCGTGTGCCTCTACCTGGAGTCCGAAGGCGTGCTGTTCTCGGGCGACACCCTGTTCAAGGGCGGGCCGGGGGCCACCGGCCGGTCGTTCTCGGACTTCCCGACCATCATCGACTCGATCCGGACGAAGCTGCTGACCCTGCCGCCGGAGACCGTCGTCCACACCGGGCACGGCGACTCGACGACGATCGGCGAGGAAGCGCCGCACCTCGAGGAGTGGATCGCCCGGGGTTCCTGATCGGGCCACGAAGGGTTCCATCTGCCCCACATCCCCCAGCGGTAGCCTGAAGTGGGAGGTGGGGAGAGGGAATGGCCGGCCGCGTGAGGAATCTCTGCTCGGAGCCCCGGCGCTCCGGTCACCCCATGCGCACATCCCCCCACGGTTCCAGTTCTCTCGTCGGTCGCCTGACGGCGTCGGCCCGCCTCGCCCGTCCCTGGCGGGCGGTGGTCGTCGCGGTCCTGGCCGTGGCCGCCCTCGCGCCGGTGGCGACCACCGCTCCGGCGTCGGCCGCCGGCCGCCCCGCCGGGCCGCTCGTGCCGGCCAGCGGCTTCTACGTCGGCGCCTACACCAAGCACGCCGACGGCTACGGGCAGGACCGGGAGCAGCAGGCCACCAGCGACCTCGAGGCGCGCCTCGGCCGGCGCCTCCACATCGATCAGCACTACTACTCCTGGACCGACGTCTTCCCGTCGTGGCGGGAGCCGTGGGACCTCGAGAACGAGCGCATCCCGATGATCTCCTGGAACGGGGAGAACACCGACGCCATCAACCGGGGCGACTGGGACGGGCTGATCTCCGCCCGGGCCCAGGCCATCGCCATGCTCAACACGCCGGTCTTCATCCGCTGGTTCTGGGAGATGGACGGCAACAAGAAGCAGGGCTTCATCTCCTCGCCGCCCAGCTACCAGAAGGCCTGGCGCCACATCCACGACATCTTCGCCGCCGCCGGCGCCACCAACGCCGTGTGGGTCTGGTGTCCCAATGCCTCGGCCTTCGACGACGGCTCGGCCCTGCCGTATTACCCGGGCGGGGCCTACGTCGACTGGGTCTGCGCCGACGGCTACAACTTCGCCCCCAACCGGCCGGGCGACACGTGGGAGAGTTTCGGCCAGATCTTCAGCGGCTTCTACACCGCCGGCTCCAGGCTCGGAAAACCGTTGATGGTGGGCGAGTTCGGAGCGCTGGAGCGCAACGCGGGGGAGAAGGCGACCTGGTTCCGCCAGGCTCACGACTGGGTCGCGGCCCATCCGGCCATCGCCGCCGTCGTGTACTTCAACGCCGACAGCACCAACAACGGGATCGCCTACAACTGGCGGGTCGACACGTCGCCGGCGTCGTTCGAGGGCTTCCGGTACCTCTTCACCGGGCCCGCGCCCGTGCCGCCGTCCCCGACGGACACGCCGACGACCACCGTCCCGCCGCCCGACCCCGATCCGGTCGTGCCGCCGGCCGACAACCCGGCCGCCGCCCCGAAGCCGTCCAAGGCCCGCCCCGGCACCGCGCCGGTCACCGGGTCGGCGACGGCCGACGGCTCCGGCGCTGCCCCGGGGGCGGGCGCCACCGGGGCCGGGCGGGGCCCCTCCCCCCGGCTGACCTGGATGCTGCAGCTGCTCCGCCAGCTCGACGCCGCCTCCGTGGCCACCACGTAGCTGTCGACTCCGGGGCCGTAGGCTGCGGCCCATGGCTCGCATCACGATCGCCTCCGACCACGCCGGGTACCGCCTGAAGCAGGTGCTCGTCGCCCATCTCAAGGGCGCCGGCCACGACGTCGACGACATCGGGACCCACTCCGAGGAACCCGTCGACTACCCGCCGATCTGCGCCGCCGCCGGCCGGGCGGTGGTCGCCGGCCGGGCCGACGTCGCCATCGTGCTCGGCG
>JAUZEX010000384.1 GCA_030838815.1 Actinomycetota bacterium | reverse complement strand
GGACCTCGCCGCCGGCCACGAGGGGCTGCTGGGGGACCTGTTCGCCGCGATCCGGGCGGTGGCCGCCAAGGAGGGCGTGGCCGAGAGCGGGTATCGCGTGGTGACCAACGTCGGGAAGGACGCCGGCCAGTTGGTGCCCCATCTCCACTTCCACGTCCTCGGTGGCCGATCGCTCCGCTGGCCGCCGAAGGGGAGCGATGCGGGCGGGTAGTGTTGGCCCCAGCTTGACGCCCGATCAACCGACCCAGGTCAAGGTGCTCGTGCCCGGCAACCATCTGATGGTGAGCCTGCTGGGGCAGCGAGATGAGTTGTTGCGCCTCGTGGAGGGGTCCTTCCCGGTCTCGATCCACGTGCGGGGCAACGAGATCACCGTGTCGGGCGACATGACCGAGGCGGAGCGGGTCGCCCGCCTGTTCGAGGAGATGGTGCTGCTGCTCGAAGGCGGCAACACCATCGATCGGGAGAACCTGGGCCGCACCATCGAGATGCTCAAGGCCGACGAGCGCCCGTCCGACGTGCTCAACACGGCGGTGCTGCGGGGCCGCAAGACGATCCGGCCCAAGACCGCCGGCCAGAAGCGCTACGTCGACGCCATCCGCGATCAGATCATCACCTTCGGGATCGGCCCGGCCGGCACGGGCAAGAGCTACCTGGCGGTGGCGCTGGCCGTGCAGGCGCTGCAGGCCAAGCAGGTGAACCGGATCGTGCTGACCCGCCCGGCGGTCGAGGCGGGGGAGCGCCTCGGGTTCCTCCCCGGCGATGTCATCGCCAAGGTCGACCCCTACCTCCGTCCGCTCTACGACGCCCTCTACGACATGCTCGAGCCGGAGGCCGTGGCGCGGCTCATGGAACGCGGAGCCATCGAGGTGGCGCCCCTGGCGTACATGAGGGGTAGAACCCTGAATGACTCGTTCATCATCCTCGACGAGGCCCAGAACACGACCGGGGAGCAGATGAAGATGTTCCTGACCCGACTCGGGTTCGGCTCCAAGGCGGTCGTGACCGGCGACGTGACCCAGATCGACCTGCCCGGCGGAGGGGGGCGCTCCGGCCTGCTGCTGGTGCGCAACATCCTGGAGGACATCCCCGGTCTGTCGTTCGTGGAGCTGTCGGGCCGCGACGTCGTCCGGCACCGGATCGTGGCCGACATCGTCGACGCCTACTCTCGACACGAAGAGGCTCGCTCCGCTGCGGAAATCTCGAGGTGATGGATCCGGTGGAGGTCTTTGTCGCCGACGAGCAGGCCGAGGTGTCAGTGGACGCCCTCCGTTGGGTCCACCTCGCCCGCATGGTCCTGGAGGAGCAGGGCGTCCGCGGCGACGCCGAGCTGTCGATGTTGTTCGTCGACGAGAAGTCGATGGCCGACCTCAACGAGCGGTTCCTGGGGCGGGAGGGGCCGACCGACGTGCTGGCCTTCCCGATGGACGACGAGTTGATCGAGAGCGGCCGCCAGCCCGACCAGGGCGGGCGGGGGCCGGGCTCGCCGGCCGAACCGTCCGACGCCCCGATCCTCGTCGGGGACGTGGTCATCTGCCCCAGGGTGGCCGAGCGTCAGGCCCTGGAACACAGCGTGCCGATCGACGACGAACTCAGCCTGCTGGTGGTCCATGGTGTCCTCCACCTCCTGGGCTTCGACCACGAGGACGACGACGAAGCGGTTGTGATGGAACGGAGAGAGCGGGAGCTCATGGCCCGGTTCCGGGAGATCGAGCGAGGCCAGTGAGGTGTCGAACACCGATTGGCTGACGGTGGCGGGGATCGGGGTGCTCCTCGTCACGTCGGCCTTCTTCGCCATGGCTGAGACCGCCTTCGTCCGGATGAACCGGATCCGGGCGATGTCGCTGGAGGAGGAGGGCCGCAAGGGCGCCAAGCGGCTGGCCGCCCTCCTCCAGGAGCCGGAGAACACGCTCAACCTGGTCCTGCTCTTCCTGCTCATCGGTCAGCTGGTGGCCGGCACGCTGGTCGGAGTTCTGTTCGAGGGGAGATTCGGCGGCTACGGCGTGCTCGTCGGGACGGTCGGCGAGGTCATCATCTTCTTCGTCCTGGCCGAAGTGGCCCCGAAGACCTACGCCGTGCAGCACACCGAAGCAGCGGCGTTGCGCCTCTCGACCCCGCTGTGGGCCATCACCAGCTTCCCGCCGCTCAAGGTGCTGTCCCGGTTCCTGATCGGGGTCGCCAACGTCATCCTTCCCGGGAAGGGCCTGAAAAAGGGCCCGTACACGACGGAGGAAGACATCCGGACGATGGCCGACGTCGCCGCCGACGAACAGGTCATCGAACGGGAGGAGCGCCGCCTCATCCACTCGATCTTCGAGTTCGGCGACACGGTCGTGCGGGAGGTCATGGTGCCCCGGCCCGACATGGTCGGCGTGGAGGCCGGCGGCTCCGTCGACGCCGCCCTGGAGAAGGCCATCGAGGCCGGCTACTCCCGGCTCCCGGCCTTCGGGGAGGGTCCCGACGACATCCTCGGTCTCGTCTACCTGAAGGACATCATCCGCCGGGTGCGGGAGAACGGCGAGCACGGCTCGCTGCGGGACCTCGTCCGGCCGGCGGTGTTCGTGCCGGAGCAGAAGCGGGTGGCCGAGCTCCTGCGGGAGATGCAGAAGGACAAGTTCCACATGGCCATCGTCATCGACGAGTACGGGGGAACCGCCGGGCTCGTCACCCTGGAGGACCTCCTCGAGGAGATCGTGGGGGAGATCGTCGACGAGTACGACGTCGAGGGCCCCAAGGTGGAGCGCCTGCCCGACGGAGGGCTGCGGGTGGCCGGGGGTACGCCGATCGACGAGGTCAACGAGCTGCTTGACGTCGAACTCCCCGACACCGATT
>JAUZEX010000348.1 GCA_030838815.1 Actinomycetota bacterium | reverse complement strand
TGCTCGAGTGCATCGCAGTCGACCTGCAGTGGACCCGCCATATCGCGAGGGTATTTGACCCCCACGGGCATCGCACGGGGTTTGTTTTGCCCGGCGCGGTCAGCGGGGGCGGGGTGGGGGGCCGCTGACGTTCGGGTCGCCGGGGACCCACCAGCGCCAGGGGGATTCCTCGCCCTTGCCGATAGAGATGCCGATGCGGACGGAGTTGCCGGGCCTCGACGGCGGCGGGGTCCCGTCGTCGAGGAGGAACACCGGACCGGCGGAGAGGTCGGTGCCGTCGAGGGCGCCGGTCAGGCCCAGCGCCTGGGCCAGCTTCCCCGGGCCCGAGCAGAGGTCGCGCTCCCGGCGGGCCTTGGGGCGCCGCGACCACATCGCCTCCATCCCCTCCAGCGGGGCCAGGGCCCGCATCAGCACCGCTCCGCCCGCCCCGGCGGGGTTGCAGACGACGTTGCTGCACCAGTGCATGCCGTAGGTGAAATAGACGTAGAGGCGGCCGGGCGGGCCGAACATCGTGGCGTTGCGCTTGCCCGGGCCCCGGAAGGCGTGTGAGCCCGGATCGAGGCCGACGCCGAGGTAGGCCTCGGCTTCGACGATCCGGCCGCTGATCGGGCCGTGGACCGGATCGTTGTGCACGAGCACCTTGTTGAGGAGGTCGACGGCCACCTCCCGGGGATCCCGGACGTAGAAGGCGGCCGGGACCCGGGGGATGGGGGGTGTCCCCCCGACAGGGGCGGCGTGAGCCGCCAAAGGCAGCTCAGCCACCCTTGGCCAACCGGCCTTCCTGGTCGGCGAGGCGGGCCCGGGCCGCCTCCATCTGGGCGGTCACCGAGGCCGTGCCGCCTCCGCCGGGCGAGGTGCGGCGACGGACGGAGGCGCCGGGCTCCAGGGCGGCCAACGCGTCCGGGCCGAGCTTGGGCTCGGTCATGATCAGCTCGTCGAGCGGGATGCCGCGCTCGACGGACTCCCGGACCAGCTTCCCGACCACGGCGTGGGCGTCGCGGAAGGCCATGCCGCCCCGGACCAGGTCCTCGGCCAGGTCGGCGGCGGCGCTGGACGGGGCGTCGGCCGCCTTGCGCATCCGGTCGTAGTCGAAGGTGGCCGTGTCGAGCAGGCCGGCCATGGCCGTGCTGGCCAGGGCCAGGGTGTCGAGTGTGTCGAACAGCGGCTCCTTGTCCTCCTGGAGATCCCGGTTGTAGGACAGCGGGAGGCCCTTGAGGGTGGCCAGGAAGCCGGTCAGGTGGCCGATGAGCCGGCCGGCCTTTCCCCGGACGAGCTCGGCAATGTCGGGGTTCTTCTTCTGGGGCAGCATCGAGCTGCCGGTGGAGTAGGCGTCGGCCAGGCGCAGGAAGCCGAACTCCTCGGTGGCCCACAGCACGACCTCCTCGCCGAGCCGGGAGAGGTGGACCTGGCAGAGGGTGGAGACGAATAGCAGCTCGGCCACGAAGTCGCGGTCGGAGACGGCGTCGAGGGAGTTCTCGAAGGCTCGGGCGAAGCCGAGGGCGGCGGCCACGCTGGCGGGGTCGAGCGGCAGCGTCGAGCCGGCCAGCGCACCGGCCCCGAGTGGCGACACGTCGGCCCGCTCGAGGGCGTCGGCGAGGCGGTCGACGTCGCGGGACAGGGCCCAGAAGTGGGCCAGCAGGTGGTGGGCCAGCATCACCGGCTGGGCCCGCTGCATGTGGGTGTAGCCCGGGAGGTAGACGTCCTCGGCGTGGGCCTGGGCCGCCCGCCGGAGGAGCACCTGCATCAGGTCGCAGAGGCGGCGGGCCATCGCCCGGCCCTCGCGGCGGACGTAGAGGCGCAGGTCGAGGGCCACCTGGTCGTTGCGGCTCCGGCCGGTGTGGAGCTTGGCTCCGGCCGGACCGGCCAGCTCGGTGACCCGGCGTTCGACGGCGGTGTGGATGTCCTCGTCGAGCGGGAGGAACGTGAACGTGCCGGCGTCGAGCTCGGCCTCCACCCGGGCCAGGGCGGCGGTCACGACGGCCCGCTCCTCCTCGGTCATGAGCCCGACGCGGGCCAGCATGTCGACATGGGCCCGGGAGCCGACCAGGTCGTCGGCGGCCAGGCGGGAGTCGAACGACAGGCTCTCGGTGAAGGCGAGCAGCTCCTCGGACGGGGCGTCGCCGAAGCGCCCCTGCCACAGGGGCCGGCCCCGCCGCGGATCGGACGGCTCGCTCACGACCTGGGCTCCGACGCCGGCCGCGGCAGGTCAGCACCCTGGCGGCGGGCCCACGTCTCCACCGACAGGCCCCAGAGGCGCACGAAGCCTTCGGCGTCGCGGTGGCGGAACGTGTCGGAGGCGTCGTAGGTGGCCAGGCCGTGGTCGTAGAGGCCTTTCGGGGCCCGGCGACCCGACACGGAACAGCGGCCGGCGTCGAGGGCGAGGCGCACCTCGCCGGTCACGTGCTCCTGCGTGTCGACCATGAACGCGTCGAGCGCCCGGCGCAGCGGCGAGTGCCACAGCCCGTCGTAGACGAGCTCGGCGAAGCGCGACTCCAGCCGGCCCTTCTCCCGCATGACGTCGCGCTCGAGGCACACGCCCTCGAGATCGGCGTGGGCCAGGATCAGCGCCAGGGCGCCGGGGCACTCGTAGACCTCCCGGCTCTTGATGCCGACCCGGCGGTTCTCGACCATGTCGATCCGGCCGAAGCCGTAGGCGCCGACCTTCGCGCCGAGGGCCAGGATGAGTTCGTGAGCGGGCAGGGCGGTGCCGTCGAGCGTGGTGGGCACGCCGGCCTCGAAGCCGACCACGACCTCCGACGGCACCGGCGGGCCGCCCTCGGGGGGCCGGGTCAGGGTCCAGATGTCGTCCGGGGCCTGGGCCCACGGGTCCTCGATGGCGCCGCATTCGATGGCCCGGCCCCAGAGGTTCTCGTCGATCGAGTACGGGCTCTTCTTGGTCTGCTCGATGGGGATGCCGTGCTCGGCGGCGTAGTCCATGGCCGTCTCGCGGGTGAAATCCCAGTCCCGCGTCGGAGCCATGACATCGAGATCGGGAGCCAGCGCCCGGGTGGAAACCTCGAAGCGGACCTGGTCGTTGCCCTTCCCGGTGCAGCCGTGGGCCACCGCCGTGGCTCCGTGGCGGCGGGCGGCGGCCACCAGCTCCTCGACGATGACCGGGCGGGAGAGGGCCGAGACGAGCGGGTAGCGACCCTCGTAGAGGGCGTTGGCCCGTACGGCGGGAACGACGAAGCCCTCGGCGTAGCGGGCCCGGGCGTCGATCACCTCGGCCTCGACGGCCCCGGCGGCCAGGGCGCGCTTGCGGATGGTCTCGAAATCGCCACCCTGGCCGACGTCGACGGCCAGGGCGATGACCTCGCAGCCCCACTCCTCGGCCATCCAGCGGACGGCCACCGAAGTGTCGAGCCCGCCCGAATAGGCCAGGACGACGCGTGCTCCCATCGAAATCTCCTTATTGCGCTTCGAGCCCGGCCAGGCGGGCCAGGCGGGCGGACACCTTCTGGCCCCCGTCGGGGGGCGGGCAGACGACCAGGATGGTGTCGTCGCCGGCGTCGGTGCCGAGGACATCGCCCAGACCGGCCCGGTCGAGGGCCGAGGCCACCACGTGGGCGGAGCCGGGCGGCGTCCGCAGGACGGCGAGGTTGGCGGAGTGGTCCGCCTCGACCAGGAACTCGCCCAGGACCCGCTTCAGGTACTCCTCGGGGGCGACCCGGTCCTTGGCCAGCTCGGGGATGGCGTACGCCATCTGCCCGCCGGGGATCCGCACCTTGACCGCGCCGAGCTCCTCCAGGTCGCGGCTGACCGTGCCCTGGGTGAGGACCAGGCCCTCGGTGGCCAGGAGCTCCACCAGCTGGACCTGGCTGGAGATCACCTGCTCCTCGAGGAGGCGGGCGATGCGGTGCTGGCGCTGCGGCTTGCCGAGGGGCACCTACGAGTCCTCTCCGGTCAGCTCGACGAGGATCGACCGGTAGGAGTGCATCCGGTTCGCGGCCTGGGTCCACACCACCGAGTTCGGGCCGTCGATCACCTCGTCGGTGATCTCGAGGCCCCGCTTGGCCGGGAGGCAGTGGAGGACGAGCGTGTCGTGACGGGCAGCGGCCATGAGCTCGGCGTTGACCTGGTAGGCGCCGAAGGCGGCGATCCGGGCCTCGTTCTGGGCCTCCTGGCCCATCGAGGTCCACACGTCGGTGTAGACCGCATCGGCGCCCTGGACGGCGTCGAAGGGATCCGCCACCAGCTCGACCACCCCGCCGAGGTTGCGGGCCCGTTCGACGACGGAGTCGTCGAGCTCGTAGCCCGGCGGGCTCGAGACGATCATCTCGAGGCCGGTGAGGGCGGCGGCCAGAGCGAGGGAGGCGGCGACGTTGTTGCCGTCGCCGATGAAGACGAGCCGCCGGCCCTCGACCGGACCGCCGAGGTGCTCCTCGAGGGTGAGGAGGTCACCGACGGCCTGGCCCGGGTGGGCGGTGTCGGACAGCAGATTGATGACGGGGATGCCGCCCAGGCGGGCCATCTCCTCCAGCACACGGTGGTCGAAGACCCGGGCGCCGATCATGGTGCAGTAGCTGGCCAGCGTGCGGGCGACATCGGCCACCGACTCCCGGGAGCCGAGCCCGAGCTCCTCTCCCCGCAGCGTCACGCAGTGGCCCCGTAATGTCGACACGGCCACCTCGAACGACACCCTGGTGCGGGCGCTGGGCTTCTCGAAGACGGCGGCCACGGCCTGGCCGTCGAGCAGGTCGGGAACCTTGCCCGGGTTCTCCTTCCAGCCCAGCGCCCGGTCGAGGACGCGGCGCAGGGCCGGCGCGCTCAGATCGTCAACGTCCAGAAAGTGCGGGACAGCGCTGAGGTTCACGCCAGGGCCTTGCCGAGGATGGCCAGCGCCTCGTCGATCTCTGCGTCCGTGACGAGCAGCGACGGTTCGAACCGCAGGGCGGTGGGGGTGACGGCGTTGACGATCAGCCCCCGCTCGAGGCAGGCGGCGGCGGCCACCTTGGCGTCCGTCCCCGGGGCCAGCTCGGCGGCCAGGAGCAGGCCGAGGCCGCGGACGTCGACGACGCCGGGGGTGGCGGCCAGCCCTTCGGTCAGGCGGGCGCCGGCCCGCCGGCTGAGCTCGGGCACATTCTCCCGCTGCATGATCCCCACGGTGGTGAGGGCGGCCCGGGCGGCCAGCGGCTGGCCGCCGAAGGTGGTGGCGTGATCGCCGGGCTCGAAGGCGGCGGCCGCCTCGGCCGTGGCCCAGCAGGCCCCGATCGGTACGCCGTTGCCCAGCGCCTTGGCCATGGTCACGATGTCGGGCCGGATGCCGAAATGCTCGAAGGCGAACCACTTCCCCGTCCGCCCGAGACCGGTCTGGACCTCGTCGACGATGAACAGCGCTCCGGTGCGGTCGCACAGCGCCCGCACCGCCTCCAGGTAGCCGGGCGGCGCCGGCCATACGCCACCTTCGCCCTGCACCACTTCGAGCAGGATCGCGGCCAGCTTGCCTTCGAACCGTTCGGCGTGGGCCTCGAGGGGGCCGACGTCGCCGTAGGGGACCTGCCAGAAGCCGGGCGGGAGGGGCTGGAACGTCGCCTGCTTGGCCGGCTGGCCCGTGGCGGCCAGGGTCGTGAGCGTGCGGCCGTGGAAGGAGTTGAGGGCCGAGACGACGTGGTAGGTGTGGGTGATGCCGTGCTTCTGGCCGTAGCGGCGGGCCAGCTTGATGGCGCACTCGTTG
>JAUZEX010000339.1 GCA_030838815.1 Actinomycetota bacterium | reverse complement strand
AACAACTCGACCAGGCGCATCTCCTCACTGGAGGAGGCGATGACCCGCAGGTCCCCTCCGGGGGCCACCAGCATCAGGCCGGCGGCGGCCACATCGAGCATCTCGACGCATCGATGGGCCAGCAGGGTGAGCAGCTCCACGACGTCGAAATCGTCGACCAGGGTGTCCGCCAATTCCACGAACGTCCGGGTGAGCAGGCCTTCCCTCGGCATCGAACTGACCTTCCCTTCCCAAAACCTGCGGTTGCCACCGCAGGGATTCTTGTACGGCCGGGCGCGGGGATCGTACCCGGACCTGGTCAGTGTTAGACCCCCTGATGGGGTGACCATCAGGCGTCACCTCCGGACGTCAGGGCCGCCCGGGCGCCCGCTGCCAGCGGGCCACAGAGCGAGCGCCGATCAGTGCGGGGCGACGGTGATCGTGCCCTTCATCGCGGGGTGGATCGCGCAGTGGTAGGCGAAAGTGCCCGGAGCGGCGAAGGTGTGGCTGAACCGGCCGCTGGCCTGCGGGCCGCTGTCGAAACCGTCACCGGTGACGCGATGGGCCACCGGGCCGTCGTCGAAGGCCCACACCATCGCCTGGCCGGCGATGATGGTGAACGAGGCCGGACTGAAGGCGCTCTTCTGGATCTCGATCACTCCCGCCGGTGAGCCGTCGTCCGTCGAGTACTGGCGGCCGATCGAGACCGGAGGCAGTGCGGCCGCCTCGGCCGCCACTTGCTTCTTGCGGGCGGCGTTCTCGGTGGTGTGCCCGCCGGGGGCGCAGCCTCCGAGGGCGAGGGCACCGGCCGCCCCGGCGGCCAGGAGTTGCAACGTGCGGTTCATCCCGCCGACGGTACGTGACCACGGCCGCAATCCGGGCGCACAGGACCACAAGTTTCAAACGCCGGAAACAAACGCACAGCCAGCCCGCACGTCTGCCCGGCTGAAGTCCACCTGACGCGCTGGACCCGATCTCCCGGCCCGCGGTGCAGGAAATCGGGGCGACCGGGTGGGTATCTCCGTCATGATGTTCTCCTCCCCCCCGAAGGTCCTGTCGCGCCCGCGGCGGCGCGCCGTCGCATTCCTCGCCGCCATGGTGGCGGCGGGCGTCATCCCGACGGCGACGGCCAGCACGACCGCCGCCCCGCCGGCCGGTGTGCCGCAGCGGTTTTCTTCCACGGCCAACGTCACGTGGGGCACCCCGGCCGATACCACCCGGACGGACCCCAACCACCCGGGCGTCCGCTACGCCCAACTCGTCATCGCCGTCGCCGAGGCTGGCAACCGCCTGTTCGTGGCCGGCCAGTTCACCAACCTGGTGGCTCCGAACCGGGCGCCGTCCTCGCCGCCGCTGCCGTACCTGGCCGTCCTGGACGTCGCCACCGGCGCGCCCCTGGCTGACGCCGCCTTCAACAGCAACGCCGCCCCGGACGGACGGGTGGACTCGCTGGCGGTCTCCGCCGACGGCCACCGCCTCTACGTCGGCGGGTCATTCAGCCGGATCGGGGGCCAGACCGCCCGGAGGCTGGCCGCCCTCGACGTTGACACCGGTCTGGTGGACGGAACCTTCGTCCCGCCGACCCCCAACGCCTACGTGCGGGCCCTGACCGTGGCCGGCGACCGCCTCTACATCGGCGGCGCCTTCTCCAGCCTCCGCTCGGGGGCCACCATCGTGAACCGGCCCGGGTTGGCCGCCCTCGACGCCGCCACCGGCGCTCTCGTGGCCGGCTTCGTCCCGCCCCAGAACTACGGCGGGATCTTCGAGACCCACGTCGGGAAGCCGGTCGAAGATCAACCCGGTACCTACAACCCGGGCGTGGTCAGCAGTGTGGCGGTGACGGCCGACGGCACCACCGTCATGGTGGGCGGCAACTTCCTCCACTTCGGGACGGCGCCAGCCGCCGATCCGAACCACCAGCACGGCGGGCTCATCGCCCTCGACGCCGTCACCGGCACCCTCACCCCCTGGCAGCCGGTCTCGAAGCGCCCGGTGTTCGGCCTCGCCGTCTGGCCCGGAGACGGCCGGACCGTCTTCGCCGCCGCCGGCGGCGCCGGCGGGGTCGTGCAGGCGTTTCTGCCCGGCGGCCCGAAGACCACGCCCCGCCGGACCGGCCGGGTCGACGGGGACCCCACCGGCGTGGCCGCCACCACCGACCGCGTCTACCTGGTCGGCCACTACGACCACCAGGTCCCCAACTCCAGCGACCCCTGCCTCAAGCCGAGCCCCCAGCCCAACGGGGAGATGGGTGTCAGTTGCCCCAACGGCACCCCCCACCGGCATCTGGCCGCCTTCGACGCTTGGACCGGATACGTCGACCCGTCCTTCACCGCCCAGGCCGACACGCCCGAAGGACCCGACGTCGCCGTGATCGGGGCCGGACACCTCTACGTCGGCGGCAACTTCATCAAGGTCAGCGACACGCCGGGCGGGACCTTCCGCCCCCAGCCGGGCCTGGCCGTCTACAACGCCATCGGCTGAACCATCGGGCCCGGCCCGCTTGGTCCTGCCCACCGGGTTTGGATTCGCCGTCCTCCGCTGGCCACACTGCGGAGATGCCGTCGACACTGGTCCTGCTCCGCCACGGGGAAAGCGAATGGAACCGGGAGAACCGGTTCACCGGCTGGGTCGACTCCGACCTCTCGCCCCTCGGCGAGGAGCAGGCCCGGCAGGCGGGACAGGCCCTGGCCGAGTCCGGCGTGCTGCCCACCGTCCTGCACACCTCGTTGCAGGTTCGGGCCATCCGGACGGCCAACCTGGCGCTCGACGTCATGGACCGCCTGTGGCTGCCCGTCCGGCGGTCGTGGCGGCTCAACGAACGGCACTACGGCGACCTGACCGGCAAGGACAAGAAGCAGACGGTGGCCGAGTTCGGAGACGAGCAGGTCGCCCTGTGGCGGCGGAGCTACGACGTCCCGCCCCCGCCGATCAGCGCCGACAACCCCCACAACCCCAACCGGCATCCGGCCTGGGCCCATCTGCCGGCCGAACTGGTCCCGGCCTCGGAGTGCCTGAAGGACGTCGTCGCCCGGGTGCTGCCGTGGTTCTTCGACCGGATCGTGACCGACCTGGCGGCCGGCCACGTCGTCCTCGTGGCCGCCCACGGCAACAGCCTCCGGGCGCTGGTCAAGCACCTCGACCGGATCTCCGACGCCGCCATCGCCGAGCTGAACCTCCCGACGGGCGTGCCGTTGCGCTACGACCTCGACGACCAGTTCCGCCCTCTCGACACCCGTCCGCCGCTCGAGCGGGCCCTCGGTGACGCGGCGGCGGTCGCCGCCGCGGCCGCCGCCGTGGCGGCCCAGACCGGCGGCGGGCCCTCCGGCCGATGACCGGCCGGTGCAGATGGCGATGACCAAAGACCACTAAAATAGAGTAGGTTTCACCACCAGAATCTGGTACCTTCCCGTTGTGGACGCCTCGCCATTCCCGTACCAGGGCCCGCTGGCGGCCGACCAGGTGCGGGGGCGGGACGATCTCGTGCTCGAACTGCTGGAGCGGGTGTCGGAACGACGGGTGACGGCGCTGACCGGGCCCCGCCGGTACGGCAAGACGAGCGTGCTGGCCCGGGTGGCCGCCGATCTGGCCGAAGGCGGGGCGTCGGTCGTGTGGGTCGACCTCTACGAGGTGACCTCGACGGCCGATCTCGCCGTGCGGCTCGACGAAGCGCTCGCCCGGGCGATCGGCCCGCTCCGGTCGAGGCTGGCGTCGATCGCCGCCTCCCTCGAGCTCAATCTCGGCGTCCTCAAGGTCGGCCTCGCCCGTCGGCGGTCCGAGCGGCCCGACGCCGAGGCGACGCTGCACCTGCTGCTCGACACGCTGGTGGAGGCGGGCGAGTCGTATCCGGCCGTCGTCGTCTTCGACGAGTTCCCCGGCATCGTGCGGGTGCCCGGCGCCGCCGGGCTGCTGCGCACCAAGCTGCAGCACCACTTCCAGACGATCGGCCTCCTCTTCGCCGGATCGCAGCCGTCACTCATGCGCACGCTGTTCACCGAGCGGACCGAGCCGTTCTACGCCCAGGCCGACCTCGTCCCGATCGGCCCGCTCGACGCCGCGGCGGTCGATGCCATCGTCGGGGACGGGTTCCGCACCAGCGGGCGCGACCCCGGGACCCTGGCCGCCTCCATCGTGAGCTTCGCCGGCGGCCATCCCCACCGCACCATGCAGCTGGCCGACGCCGGATGGCGGGTGGCCGAACCCGGGGCGCGGTACCGGAAGGCCGTCTGGGAGGAGGCCGTGGCCGACGTGCGCCGGAGCACGGCCCTGGCCAACGAGGCGGCGTACTCCCGCTACGGCACCGGGGAGAAGGTCGTCCTGCGGCTCCTGGCCGGCGGGCACAGCCTCTTCGGCGCCGCCGCCGAGGTCCTCGCCGTCTCGCCGGGAGCGGCCCAGCACGCCCGGGACACGCTGCTGGCGGCCGGCGAGATCATCGACGACGCCGGCCGCCTCGTTGTCGTCGACCCGGTCGTCGCCGACTGGATCCGCCACCGCTTCGGGCTCTAGCCGTTAGCGTCCCCGTCGTGAGCGGGGGTGGACGGGCGCAGCAGATCCGGGCGCTGCTCGACGAGGCCGGGCTCGACGCCGTGGTGCTCCGGCGGCCGGAGAACTTCGCCTGGTACAGCGGCGGGGCCGACAACCGGGTCGACCACGCCTCGCCGACGGGTGTGGCGGAGATCGTCGTCACCCGGCGCAGCGAGCACGTGCTGACCGACAACATCGAGGCCCCCCGGATGGGCGAGGAGCAGACCCCGGGGTGGGACGTCGTGGCCTACGACTGGTACGCCGGGCCCGGCGACGTCGTCCGGGAACTGGCCGGCGGTGGGGCGATCGGGGCCGACGCGCCCCGCCCGTCCGCCGCCGAGGTCGACGTCGCCGGGCTCGTCGCCCCGCTCCGCTACCGCCTCGACGACGACGCCGTGGCCCGGTACCGGACGGTGGCCGCCGACGCCGTGGCGGCCGTCGACGCCGCCTGCGCCACGCTCACCCCCGGGGTGACCGAGACCGAGGCGGCGGCCGCCGTCCTCGGCGCCTGCCGGGCGGCCGGGATGAACGCCCCGGCGCTGATGGTGGCCGGTGCGGCCCGGCTCCCCCGGTACCGCCACCCGATCCCGGGCGGCGGGCCGCTCGGCGCCCGGGCCATGGTCGTGGTCTGCGCCGAACGGGGCGGGCTGTACGCCAACCTCACCCGCTTCGTGCACTTCGAGCCACCCGACGCCGGGCTGGCGGCCAAACTCGAGGCCTGCCAAGGGATCCTGGCCCAGCTCCGGGACGCCACCCGCCCCGGGCGCACCCTCGGCGACGTGTTCGACAACTGCCGCCGCTTCTACGCCGACGCCGGCCACCCCGACGGCTGGCGCCACCACCACCAGGGCGGCCTCACCGGCTACCGCTCCCGGGAGGTCATCGCCGCCCCCGGCGTCGACGTCGAGATCGCCGCCGGCCAGGCCTTCGCCTGGAACCCGTCGCTCCCCGGCGCCAAGGCCGAGGAGACCTTCGTGCTGAGCGCCGCCGGGCCCGAAGTCCTCTGCCGCTAGCCGGTTCCCGGCCCGCGACGGGACGGCAAGCAGCGAACCGGCCGGCCGGGCCGGATCGGACAGGTGCCCGTCAGGCCGAACGCCGGCGGCGCCGGCGGGCCGCCAGTCCCCCGGCGCCGAGAAGGGCCACCAGGCCGACCCCGACGGCGGCCGCGGCCGGGACGGATCCGGAGCCGGACCCGCCCGGGCGGCGGGCGGCGGCCTGGGATTCGGGGAGGTCGGCGGAGGGGATCGGGGAGCCGACGACCCGGGCGTTGGGGTTCATCGCCACCGCCTCCTGGGGGACGGCCGGCGTGCCCGGCAGGACGGTGGTGGCCGTCGCCTGGCTCAAGCTGGTGGTCGAGCTGGTGGCCAGCGGCCGGCTGGTGGTGGTGGTTGTCTCCGGCGCGGCGGACGTGGTCGTGGCGGCCGTCGACGTGGTCGTGGCGGCGGCGGTGACGGGCGTGAGCCGGGTGGTCGTCGTCGTCGGGGCGGACGGGTCGATCACCACGATCTCGCCCTGCATGCCCTTGGACCCGTGCACCCGGCAGTAATAGGCGAACGTCCCCGGCACCCGGAAGCGGTAGCGGAACTCGTCTCCTTCGGACATGAGCCCCCGGGGGCTGGAGTCGAACGTCCCGTCGCGGGCCGTCACGGTGTGGCCGTCGTCGCCCGCCACCCAGTCCACCGTGTCGCCCAACACGATCTCGACGTGGGCCGGGCTGAAGCGCTGGTTGGCCAGCACGACCTGCTGGGTGGCGGCGGACGCCGGCCGCGCCGACAGCGCCAGCGGCCCGGCCACCACCGCCACCAGCCCCGACGCCACCTTGACGCGCCAAGTCAGCCCGCTCATCGGAACCGTTTTACCCGAGTGGGGCGAAAATCTCACCGCGGGTCCCCCAGAGTTCACCCGCGAACCCGTACTCTCACCGATAGATGACGCTGACGAACGGCCTCGGTGAGGAGACCGTTTTCCTCGTGGAGGCAGGTGATGCCCCCGGGTTCACATTTGTCCCCCTGCGCAGGGCCAGGGGAGGACCGGCGTCGAATCAACAAGTCACACGTGCGGGGACACCCCGCATCTTGCGCAGGCCCGTCCCCAACGGGAGGACCCACGTGACAACGACGGAATCTCGGCCCCCCGGCGGTCAGAGCTCTGGCCCGACGGACGGAGGTGTGGGGACGACCGTCGTCCTCGACACCTGCGTCCTGCTCGCCGACCCGTTCTCGCTCTACGCCTTCGGGGACGCCGACATCGTCATTCCGCTCACCGTCATCGAGGAGCTCGACGGGCACAAGAGCCGGCTCGACGACGTCGGCCGGGCCGCCCGGGCGGTGGTGCGGGACCTGGAGCGGCTGCGGGTCGACAGCGGCGGGGATTTCCGGGAGCCGGTCCCCCTTCCGACCGGCGGGACGGTCCGGGTGGCCATCAACGGTCTCGTCCTCGACCGGGTGGCGGCCCTGGGCCTCAACCCCGACAAGGCCGACAACCGCATCCTGGCCGCCGCCCTCGGGCTCACGGAGCACGACGGCGCCCGGGTCAAGATCGTCTCGGCCGACGCCGCCCTGCGCATCAAGGCCTCCCAGCTCGGCCTGGCCGCCGAGGACTACCACCGGGCCAACAAGGGCCGCGACGCCCTCGGCGTGCGGGGCTGGCACAAGGTCGACACGGACCGGCAGCTGATCGACTCCCTCTACGCCAACGGCACGATCGAGATCCCGGCCGCCTTCGACGGCATGGTCACCAACGAGTACGTCGTGCTCTCCGCCGGGTCGTCGTCGGCGCTGGCGCGGGTGTTCGGCGACCGGCTCCACCTGGTGGAGCGCCGCCGCCAGGTGTGGGGCCTCAACGCCCGCTCCAAGGAGCAGATCTTCGCCCTCGACCTGCTGATGGATCCCGACGTGGCCGTCGTCGCCCTGTCGGGCTTCGCCGGGACGGGCAAGACGATCCTGGCCCTCGCCGCCGGTCTCGAGCAGGTGATGGAACCGGCCGTCGACCGCCGTTCCCGCTACGACAAGCTGGCCATCTACCGGCCGGTGGTGGCGCATGGCAAGGCCGACCTGGGCTTCCTCCCCGGCGGCCTGGAGGAGAAGCTGTCGCCCTGGATGGCGGCCATCCTCGACAACGTGACCGCCCTCACCGAGCACCGGTCCTACGCCGACGCCCGGCGGGTGGTCGACGAGATGGTGGCCATGGGCCGGCTCTCGCTGGAGTCGGTGACGTTCCTCCGGGGCCGGTCGCTCCAGAACCAGTTCGTGATCGTCGACGAGGCCCAGAACCTCGAGGTTCCCACGCTCAAGACGCTGCTGACCCGGGTGGCGGAGGGCACGAAGATCGTCTTCACCGGCGACCTGGCCCAGATCGACACGCCCTACGTGTCGGCCCACAACAACGCCCTGGCCGTGCTCATGGAGGCCTTCGCCGGCCAGGAGTGCTTCGGGGCCATCACGCTGTGCAAGGGCGAGCGGTCCCGGGTCGCCGACCTCGCCGCCGACCTCCTCTGAGCCCGGCTCCTCCGAACCCCGGCGTAACGGCCTGCCCGTTGTGGGTACACCGGTGGCATGGGCAAGCTGACTGGAAGGATCACCGAGTTTCTCGGGCAGTGGACCAACGACCGTGAGACCGAGGCCCGGGGCCGCGCCGAACAGAGCGACCCCGACCCCGAGGCGCCTGTGCCTCCCCCCGGTGAACCGGTGGTGGAGCACGAGAAGGAGCGGGTCCGCCGGGAGCACGGCGACGTGAACGGCTGACCGCTCGTCGTCAGGGGAAGGTCCGTCGCAGGCGGCCGTAAAGGCCGCGGGCCGGGGCCAGCACCCGGAAGGTCCTCGTGGCCTGGAGGGCGGCCAGCTCGCGCTCGGCGGCCCCCGCCCGGCGGCGCGACGCCTCGAGTTCGTCCTGCAGCCGGCCGAGGTGGTCGGCGACGGCGTCGGCGGCGAGGCCCGGGTCCGGGCCGACTCCGGGACGGGCGGCGGCCCGCTCGGAGGCCAGCTCGACCAGCCGGTCGAAGTGGCGGTCGATCCGGTGCTGGAGGTCGGCCAGCAGGCCGGGCGGCGCCGGGTCGGCGAGGGCGCGGTTGAGCGCCGGGAGGATCTCGGCCCCGGTGTGGACCACGAACCGGTCGAGGCCGGTCAGGTCGCCGAACCCGTCGAGCTTGGCTTCGCCCATGAGGTTGAGCAGCACGAAGGGCCGGCCGTAGGCCAGGGCGGTGATGGCGCCGTGGAGGGAGCTGCCGAGGAAGACCCCGGCTCCGGCGATGGCGGCGGCGAGGTCCTCCACCGACGCGCCCGCCGGGAGCCGCCGGACCGGTCCCGTTTCCAGGGCCCGCTCCAGTGCGTCGGCGAAGACACCGTCGCCCCGGCAGGGCCCGGTCTCGACGACGACCACGTCGAGGGGGACGGGCCGGGCGGCCTGCCACCGGGCCGTCGCCTCCACCACGGCGTCGAGATGGGGCAGGAGGAGACCGCAGCCCTGTACGACCAGCGCCGGCGAGTCGGGTCCCGGGTAGCCGCCCCCGGCCCGGAGCCGGTCGAGCCGCGCCCGGAGCAGCTCGCGGGGCAGGATCCGCTCGACGAGGAGCGCCGAGTCGGGGACGACGTCGACCGGTCGATCGACGCCCGCCTCGGCCAGGCGCTGCGCCGAGTGCCGGTCCCGCACGGTGACGTAGGGCCGGGGCGCCAGCGCCGCCCGGAGCCGCCGGGCGCCGTCCCCGTCCGGGGCCCAGGGGACGCCGACGCCGTGCCACACGACCGGACAGTCCGCCTCCAGGTCGGGGCCGAGCCCCTCGACGAAGAAGCGGCTGGGAGCCATCCGGCGGAGCTCGTCGGCCGTCGTCTCGTACACCGGGGCCAGCAGCGGGTCGTTGAGGTGGATCAGCTCCCCGCCGCCGACGACCACGAGGTGGTGGGAGGCGGCCAGCCGGCGGGCCCGCTCCGGGCTCCACGGCCCGAGCGGCGAGGCGGCCCGTCCGCCGTCGAGGCCGGTGGGATGGAGCCAGCCGTAGGGGGAGTAGGCGTCGACGACCGCCTCGGGCAGGCGCCGCCGCAGCTCGTGGGCCGCCACCCGGGGAAAGAGGTGGTCGCCATAGTTGTCGACGTCGAAGGTGCCCCATAGCGCGACGCGAGCGGCGACCATCGGGAGGTCCTACCCCTCAGGCCCGGGTCATGTCCAAACGACCCGACCCGTCCGCAGCATGGAGGTGACGGAGGCGACGAGCAGGAGGAGGAGGGCGGCGGCGGCGAACCACTCGGCCACGCCCTTGTCGGTGGCCACCACGGTCACCTCGGAGTTGATGTCGGCGTAGACGGCCCGGAGCTGGTCGGCGCTGGCGGCCTGGAAGAACTTCCCGTCGGTGCCCTTGGCGATGGCCTGGAGGGCGGTGGCGTCGACCGGCACGTCCACCGTCTGGCCGGCGCTCTGCACGCTGGCGTGGGCTGTGCCGATGGCGATCGTGGACACCGGCACCTGGGCCGCCTTGGCGGCGGCGATGGCCTCCTGGTCGGAGCGGCCGGTGGTGCTCTTGCCGTCCGACAGCAGCACGATCCGGGCCGCCGGCGCCTTGGCCGGGTTGGCCGCCGCCGAGCCGGAGCCGGGGGTGGTGGTGGGCGTGCTGCCGGCCGGGAGGGCGTTGAGGGCGGTGAAGATCGCCTCGCCGAGGGCGGTGCCGGGGCTGGTGGCCAGCCGGTCGAGCGCCACCTCCACCGCCTGGTGGTCGGTGCTCGGGGCCACGACGACCTTGGGGTTGGAGTCGACGCTCACGATGCCGACCGAGAAGGTCGACGGGAGCCCCTCGATGAACGACTTCGCCTCCGACACGGCCGCCGCCAGGCGGCTGGGGCTGACGTCGGTCGCCTTCATGGAGTCGGAGGTGTCGATGGCCACGATGACGGTCGCCTGCTGCCGCTCGGCCGTGCCGGGGACGGTGGGCTGGGCGGCGGCCACGGTGGCCAGCACGAGCCCGACGGCGAAGACGGCGGCCACGGCGTGGCGCCACCACGGCGCCCGGCCCGACACGAGGAACGGCAGGAGGGCAGGATCGGCGAACTTGGCCGCGTCGCGCCGCCGGCGGAACTGCATCACCGTGTAGGCGACGGCGAGGGCGGCGGCGCCGGCCAGCAGCCACAACCGGTCGGGGGAGGCGAAGTCGAGAGCGAGCATCACACCAGCCGTCCGTTCCAGATCAGGGCCAGCCCGGCGGCGGCCAGGAGGGCGACGACGGCCACGGTCAGGATCGGCCCGCTGGCGTCGCGCTGCTGGGTCTCGTAACCGACCCGGGTCCCGATGTCCTTGTAGATGGTGCGCAGCTCCTTGGCCGACGCCGCCTTGAAGAACTTGCCCGAGGTGATCTCGGCGATCGACGCCATGGTGTCGGGGTCGGCGGGCACGGAGACGAGCCGCCCCTGCACGGTGACCGTGCCGTCGGCGGTACCGAAGGCGATGGTCGAGATGGGTATGCCCTGCTGGGCGGCGTCCTGGGCCGCGCCGAGCACCGGCCGGCCGACCGTGGGCACGCCGTCGGAGAGCAGGACGATGGCCGACCCGCCCTTCTGCGTCGCGCTCGCCCCGGCGGTGTCGTTGGCCGCCGCCAGTGCGTCGAGGGCGGTGTAGATGGCGTCCCCGGTGGCGGTACCGGTGCCGAGGAGGAGCCGGTCGATCCCGTCGATCACCGCCTGGTGGTCGACGGTGGCCGAGGTGATGACCCGGGCGATCCGGTCGAAGGAAACGAGCCCCACCCGGACCTGGGGCGGGAGGTCGCTGACGAACGTCTTGGCCGCCGACGTGGCCGCTTGCAGCCGGGTGGGCGACACGTCGGTGGCGTCCATGGAGGCCGACACGTCGAGGACCAGCTCGATCGTCGCCGCTTCCTTCGGCACCCGAACCTGTTGGACGGGCTGGGCGATGGCCACCACCAGGGCCGACAGCGCCAGCGCCACCGCCGCCGCCGGGAGATGGCGGCGCCAGCCGGGCCGGGCCGGGACCACCTCGGCCAGGAGGGCGAGGTTCGTGTAGCGGACGGCGGCGTGGCGTCGCCGGCGCTGCACCCACACGTAGAGGGCGGCCAGGGCGGCCACGAGGACCAGGAGCGCCAGGCGCCCCGGAGAGAGGAAGTTCATCGCCGGTGCCTCCGGGCGGCCACGAAGCGGACCACGTCGAACAGCCAGTCGCGGTCGGTGGACAGGACGAGATGGGCGGCGCCGGTGCCCTTCACCTGGCGGGCGTTCTGCGTCTGGCGGGCGGCGGCGGCCTCGGCGAAGCGGGCCCGGACGGCGGCGTTGGACGTCTGCACCTCGAGCCGCCGGCCGGTCTCGGGGTCGACGAGCATGAGAAGCCCGACGGCCGGGAGGCTGCTCTCCCGCGGGTCGCGCACCTCGACGACGACGACCTCGTGGCGCAGGGCCAGCGCCCGCAGCTCCCGTTGCCAGGGGCTCTGGTCGATCAGGTCGGTGATGAGCACGATGAGGCCCCGCCGCTTGGCGGTGAGCCGGATCCGGCGCAGCGCCTCGGCCAGGGTGGTGGACGGGCCGTCCGAGGCCCGTCCCCGCTGCTCGAGCCGGCGGAGCAGGGCCAGCGCCGCCGACCGGCCGCCGCGGGGCGGGATGACCATGCCGCCGGGGGACGCCCCCGAACCCCCGGCGCCGCCGGGGGACGCCCCCGAACCCCGGGCCTCGTCGGGCCCGAAGATCGAGGCGGCCACCCGGTTGCCGCCCCGGATGGTGAGGAAGGTGAAGGTCGCCGCCGCGGCCAGGGCGAGGTCGCGCTTCTCGCAGGCGGCGGTGCCGAAGTCGAGGCTGGCGCTGCCGTCGATCACGAGCCAGGTCTCGAGCTCACGGTCGGCGATCGTGGTCCGCACGTGGGGGACGCCGGTGCGGGCGGTCAGGTTCCAGTCCATGCGCCGGACGTCGTCGCCCGGGGCGTAGAGGCGGCCGTCGGCCGGCTCCGTCCCGCCACCGGGCACGAGGCCAAGATGGTCGCCCTGGAGGAGGCCGTCGAGCTTGCGCGTGACGGCCATCTCCAGCTGGCGCAGCCGGTCCTCCCGGCGGACGACGTCGGAGGAGCCGATCCCGACGCTCGGGGGCTTCACCTGCCGCCCTCTCACGACGCCTGCTCCTCTGCCCCGTACGCCGAATCCCCATACCCCGGACCGACCACGCGGTTGTCCTGGCTCGGGGCCAGCCGGGGGGCGAGGACGGTACCGACGATCCGGTTCACGATCTGCTCGGCGCTGACGCCGTCGGCGATCGCGTCGTAGGACAGCAGCACGCGGTGGCGCAGCACGTCGGGGGCGACGTCGTAGATGTCCTGGGGGAGGACGAACTGACGCCCCCGCAGGAGCGCCAGAGCCCGGGAGGCGGCCACGAGTCCCAGTGTGGCCCGAGGCGAGCCGCCGTGGGCGATCAGGGGGGCCAGATCGGCCAGACCGTGCTCGGCCGGGGCCCGCGTGGCCAACACGAGGCGGACGGCGTAGTCGACGATGGCGTCGTGGATGAACACGGCGTCGGCCGCCTGCTGGAGGGCCAGCAGCTCGTGCCGGGCCAGCACCGTCTGCGCCACCGGCGGGGAGACGCTCATGCGCCGCACGATCTCAACCTCTTCCCGGGCGCTCGGGTAGTCGATCAGGACCTTCATCAGGAACCGGTCCCGCTGGGCCTCGGGGAGGGGGTAGACGCCCTCGTGCTCGATGGGGTTCTGGGTCGCCATGACCATGAACGGGTCGGGCACGGAGAAGGTCGTCCCGCCGATCGAGACGTGGCGCTCGGCCATGACCTCGAGCAGCGCCGACTGCACCTTGGCCGGGGCCCGGTTGATCTCGTCGGCGAGGACGATGTTGGCGAAGACCGGGCCGAGCTCGATCTCGAACGACTCCGACGACGACTTGTAGATGCGGGTGCCGACGAGGTCGGCGGGGACGAGGTCGGGGGTGAACTGGAGGCGGGCGAAGTCGCCGCCCACGGTGCGGGCCAGCGTTTCGGCGGCCAGCGTCTTGGCCAGCCCCGGGGCGCCCTCCAGCAGGCAGTGGCCCCGGGCCAGGAGACAGACGAAGAGGCGTTCCGTCATCCGGTCCTGCCCGACGACGACCTTCTTCACCTCGAACAGGGCCCGCTCGAGCGTCTTGGTGGCCCGCCATCCCGCCACGCTCGACGGCAGGTCGATGGTCTCCTCGGTGGTCGTCATCGGAGCGTCTCCTTGCTCGGTCGTGCTGTCGTTTTCGGGGCCCATCCGCGAACCCCTGGGCACAGCTTCGGGCCCCGACCTGGGAACTTTCTGGGAGACGGCTAGGGAGCCGCCGGGATTCGGTTCGGGGGGACCCCCGAACCCCCGGTGGCGGCGAATTCGCCCCGGGTGAGCGGTTCGACCCTGTCCCGCCGGACCTCGTTGGGCGGGCGTTCACCGAACCGACGGTCGAAGTTCGAACCGGGGTGAACTCCCTTTCGTAAGTTTGTTGTAAGTAGGCGCTTCCCGAACCCTCGGGCGCGGGTTCTGGTGGGCGCCACGTGAGTTCAACGTGACGCCGTCCCAACGAGAATCCGCCATCCTGGTCGTCTCTCACGCTCCGGTGAACCTGGAGCCGGTCAGCCGCGTCCTGGAGGAAGACGGGTTCACGGTCGAGGTTGTCTCCGACGGCCCCGGGGCGTTGGCGGCCTTCCGGCCCCAGCACCGGCTGGTGATCGTGGACGACACCATCCCCGGGGGTACGAGGGCGTCCCCCGGAAGCGACCCGCCGCCGGTGGAGCTGTGCCGGGCGCTGCGGGCCCGGTCCGAGGTGCCGATCATCATCCTCACGGTGTCCGCCGACGAGGACGTCGTCGTCGCCGCCCTCGATGCCGGGGCCGACGACGTCGTGACCATCCCGGTCCGGGCCCGGGAGCTGGTCGCCCGGGCCCGGGCGGCCGTCCGCCGGGGGCCCGAACCGGCCGCCGAGGAGACCACCATCGAGATCGGCGAGGTCCGGCTCGACCCGTCCGGCTACGTCCTCACCCTGGACGGGGAACGGGTCGAGATGACCCGCAAGGAGTTCGAGCTGCTGCGGCTCCTCATGACCAACGCCGGCCAGACCGTCCCCCGGCGGATGCTGATCGAGCGGGTCTGGGGCTGGGAGTCCACCGAGGGCAAGACCCTCGACACCCACATCCGCCGCATCCGGGCCAAGATCGAGGCCGACCCGTCCCGCCCGGCCCGGATCGTGACCGTGCGGAAGGTCGGCTACCGCTACAACCGCCCGAAGCGCTGACTCCCGGCTGACGGGCTGGCGATATCTGGGTTACAAGACCGCCCATACCGGTCTGATCCTCAAGCGCGGCGGTCGCACTGCCGAGACATGCCCCCGAGAATCGTCTCGCAAGGGGTGGCAGGTGCAGCCCCCAAGTCTCGTTTGTCCGCTCGCCCCGCCCCGGAGGACGCCCCGTGCTCGCTCGCCTCGCCCGTTCGTGTTACCACCGTCGACGCTTCGTCGTCCTCGGCTGGATCGGCCTGCTCATCGTGGCCATCGTGGCCGGCGGCGCCCTCAAGGGCGCCTGGTCGACCAGCGGCCGCCTCCCCGGCACCGACTCGCAGCGGGCCTACGACCTGCTGAAGGCCGAGTTCCCCGGCCGGGCCGGCGAGGACGGAGCGTTCGTCTTCGCCGATGCCAGCGCCGACCCTGCCGGCGTCGCCGCCTTCCTGGCCAAGGCCGCCACCGTGAACGGTGTGACCTCGGTCCAGCAGCCGCCGGAGATCTCGGCCAACGGCCGGGTGGCCCAGTCCGCCTTCACGCTGGCCACCGGTGATGACGCCCGCACCAAGGCCGCCGTCGCCCAGCTGAAGGACCTGGCCGCGCCGCTCCAGAGCCACGGCGGCGTCGCCTTCGCCAGCCGCTGGTTCGACGCCCAGACGATGCCGTCCAGTGAGGGCCTCGGCCTGCTGGCCGCCGTCGTCGTGCTCCTCGTGGCCTTCGGCTCCGTGGTGGCCATGGGCCTCCCGATCATCACCGCCCTGCTCGGCATCGGCATCGGCGTCAGCCTCATCTCGGTCCTGGCCCGCTTCATGAGCACGCCCGAGTTCACGCCTCAGGTGGCCAGCATGATCGGCCTCGGGGTGGGCATCGACTACGCCCTGTTCATCGTGTCGCGCTACCGCGACGCCCTGGCCCGCCTCCGCCCGCCGGAGGAAGCGGTCGTCGAGGCCCTCACCACCGCCGGACGGGCCGTGCTCTTCGCCGGCTGCACGGTGATGATCTCCGTCCTCGGCATGTTGCTGATGGGCCTCAACTTCCTCTACGGCCTGGCCGTCGGCACCTCGATCGCCGTGCTGGTGGCCGTGGGCGCGGCGCTGACGCTGCTGCCGGCGCTGCTCGGCTTCCTCGGCTTCAACGTCGACAAGCTGTCGATCCACCGCAAGCGGAAGGCGACCAGCACCCGCATCAGCCTCTGGACCCGCTGGGCCGACTTCGTCCAGGCCCACCCGAAGCCCATCGCCGCCATCGGCTTCGTCGTGCTGGCCTCCGCCTCCATCCCGGTCTTCAGCCTCCACCTCGGGTCGTCCGACGCCGGCAACAACCCCGCCGGCACCACGACCAAGACCGCCTACGACCTCACCGCCTCCGGCTTCGGCGCCGGGTCCAACGGGCCCATGCTGATCGTGGCCGACACGGCCGGTTCGGCCGGCTCCCCCGGCTCGAAGGCGGCTCTGGCCTCGGTGGCGACGGCGCTGCGCTCGACGCCGGGTGTGGTCACGGTGACCGACTTCGTCGGGAGCCCGTCGGGCAAGGGCGCCATCGCCACGCTGATCCCGACCACCGGGCCGCAGGACCGGGCCACCGAGACGCTGGTGCACCACCTGCGCAACGACGTGCTGCCGTCCGCCACCGCCGGCACCGGCATCACCGTGCACGTCGGCGGTCAGACCGCCTCGGGCATCGACTTCTCCGGCATGGTCGGGCAGCGCCTGCCGATCTTCATCGGCGCCGTCCTCCTCCTGTCGTTCCTGTTGCTGCTCATGGTGTTCCGGTCGGTGCTGGTGCCGCTCAAGGCGGTCCTCATGAACCTGCTGTCCATCGGCGCCGCCTACGGCGTGATGGTGGCGGTGTTCCAGTGGGGTTGGCTCGGGTCGGTGGTCGGCGTGTCCGGCGGGCCGATCGAGGCCTGGGCACCCATGATGCTCTTCGCCATCGTGTTCGGCCTGTCCATGGACTACGAGGTGTTCCTCCTCTCCGCCGTCAAGGAGCAGTACGACGCCACGCACGACAACGCCCACGCCGTCAGCGCCGGCCTGGCGCTCACTGCCCGGCTGATCACCGCCGCCGCCCTGATCATGGTGTGCGTGTTCGGGACGTTCGTCCTGTCCGACCTGCGGGCCCTCAAGCTGATCGGGCTCGGCCTGGCGGTGGCCGTGGCGGTCGACGCCACCATCGTCCGGTGTGTGCTCGTGCCCGCCACCATGGAGCTCCTCGGCGAGGCCAACTGGTGGCTCCCCCGCTGGCTCGACCGGATCCTCCCCCACCTGGCGGTGGATCGCCCGGCGGAGCCGGCTCCGGCCCTGGTCCCGGTGTCCTCGCCCGTCGGGAGCGGCGGGAAGTCCGACGACGCCGATCCCGACGCCGAGCGGGTGGGTGCCGGACAGCGCTGACACCACGCTCCAGATTTGCGACAGGCCCTCATGGCCGGGACCGACATGGTTCCGGCCATGAGGGTTTCCGTCTGTCACAACCCCGGGGGCTGTGTCGTCGAGGGGGTGACAAACGGGCTTTTTGGTGCAGGGAGGCGACGATGGACGAGCAATTCGATGTCGTGGTGGTGGGCGCGGGGCTGGCCGGTCTGTCGGCGGCGGCCACTGCCGCGGGGGCCGGGGCGTCGACGCTGGTGTTCGACGGGCACCATCCCGGCGGACGGGCGAGCAGCGACGAGCGGGGCCCGTTCAAGTTCAACCGCGGGCCCCACGCCCTGTACCGGGGCGGCGAGGCGGCGGCCGTCCTGACCCGGCTGGGGGTCTCGACGCCCGGGGCACCGCCGCCGACCGCCGGGGCCCGGGGCCGGCTCGGTGACCGGGTCGAGGTCCTGCCGGCCACGGCGGCGACGCTGCTGCGCTCCCGTTTCCTCACCCTGAGGGGGAAGCTGGCCCTGGCCCGCTTCCTGTCCGGAGTGAAGAAGTGGCGTCCCGGCGAGGTCGCCGGGCTGACGATCGGCCAGTGGCTCGACACGTTCCACCTGCCCGAGGACGCCCGCCGGGTGGCGCTCCTGCTGGTGCGGACCACGACCTACGTCAACGACGAGCACCACGTGTCGGCCGATGTCGCCGCCGGCCAGATCCAGTTGGCATTGGCCAACGGCGTCCTGTACCTCGACGGTGGTTGGGCATCGCTGGTCGACGCCCTCGCCGCCGCCGCCCGCCGCAACGGCGCCGAGATCTGCGCCGCGGCCGCCGCGACGTCGATCACCGGCCCGTCCGCCGGAGGCGGGCCGATCACCGTGGTGGTCGACGGCCGGGAAATCCACGCCGGTGCCGTGGTCCTCGCCGCCGGGACGCCCGCCGCCGACGCT
>JAUZEX010000773.1 GCA_030838815.1 Actinomycetota bacterium | reverse complement strand
GCCCCCGAGGACGACGCCGAGCGGCCCTGCCCGGGGCTGATCGACCTCATCCCCGACAGCCCCAACAAGCCCTACGACATGAAGAAGGTCATCGCCGAGGTCGTCGATGAGGGCGATTTCCTGGAGGTCTTCCCCTTCTGGGCCGGCAACATCGTGACCGCCTTCGCCCGGATCGACGGGCACGCGGTGGGGATCGTCGGCAACCAGCCCCAGGTGCTGGCCGGCACGCTCGACATCGACGCCTCGGAGAAGGCCGCCCGCTTCGTGCGGACGTGCGACGCCTTCAACATCCCCATTGTCACGTTCGTGGACGTCCCCGGCTTCCTGCCCGGGACCGACCAGGAGTACGGCGGCATCATCCGCCACGGTGCCAAGCTGCTCTACTCCTACTGCGAGGCCAGCGTCCCCCGGATCCAGGTCATCACCCGCAAGGCCTATGGCGGGGCCTACGTGGTCATGAACTCCAAGTCGATCGGCGCCGACCTGGCCTTCGCCTGGCCGTCGGCGGAGATCGCCGTCATGGGCCCCCAGGGGGCGGTCAACATCATCTTCCGCAAGGAGCTGGAGGGGGCCGACGACCCCGAGACCCGGCGGGTCGAGCTGGTCGAGGAGTACACCGAGCGGTTCGCCAACCCCTATGTGGCCGCGGAGCGGGGCTACGTCGACGACGTGATCGATCCCCGTGACACCCGGGCGGTGCTGTCCCGGGCGCTGGAGATGCTGCGGACGAAGCAGGAGAAGCTCCCCCAGCGCAAGCACGGGAACGTGCCGCTCTGATGGCGGCTGCGGCCGCCCGCCGCCTGGCCAGCGTGCCCCGGGGCGCCACCGCCGAGGAGGTGGCCGCCATCGTGGCCGCCCTGGCGGTGATCGACACCGAGGACCGGGCCCGGGCCGGCGCCGCCGGCGCCGCCGGAGGCGACAGCGACCGGATCGATGCCTGGGTTCGCTCCGCCCGCCTGTCGGGCCGGGGCCAGGGGTTCACCCGTGGATCGTGGCGCCTCGGCGGCCGCCTGAGCCGTCGCCACCGCGCCTGAGACGCGTCAACCCGCCCCGAGGGGAGTTGGAGTAGAGAAGCCCGGGCGTTGGGCGCCCCAACGTTCTCCTCGGGACGGGCGCCCCAGTATCACCCGAATACCCACAGGTTTTCCAGAGGGCTGTGGACAAGCTGGGGATGACCGGCGGGACGGTGCCTGAAATACTCTCGGTCACGACGAGACGGAGGACGCAGCCGGTGGCCATTGGGGATATCGACGCCGCAGTCGCTGGTCGGACCGTTCCGGGGCTGTTCGCCGCCACCGTCGGCGCCCGCCCCGACGCGGTCGCCGTCCGCTGGCGGCCCCCGGGGGTGCCCGGGGGTCCGGGGGTGTCCCCCGAAGAGAACCGTGCCACCGAGACGATGACCTGGGCCGAATACGGGGACCGGGCCTGTCAGGTGGCGGCCGGCCTCCGCGACCTGGGCGTGCGTCCCGGCGACCGTGTCCTGCTCATGATGCGCAACCGACCCGAGTTCCACTACGCCGACATGGGCGTCCTTCTGGCCGGGGGCACGCCGATCTCGATCTACACCTCCTCGTCGCCCGAGCAGATCCAGTACCTGGCCGGGCACTCCGAGGCCGTGGCCGCCATCGTCGGCGATGTCGGATTGCTGGAGCGCTTCCTCAAGGTGCGTTCGGAGCTGCCGGCGCTGGCGAAGCTGGTGCTGGTCGACGATCCGGACGGGCTCGCACCGTCCGAGGTGGTCCCGTTCGGCGACCTGCTGGGCGCCGACCCCGTCGATCTGGCCGGGGCGGCGGCGACCGTCCGGCCCGAGGACCTGCTGACGCTCATCTACACCTCAGGCACGACGGGCCCGCCCAAGGGCGTGATGATCTCCAATCGCAATGTCTGCTGGGTGCTGGAGAGCATGGAGCAGGCCACGGGCGAGCGGGTGACCGGCTGGCGGCAGGTGTCCTACCTGCCGATGGCCCACATCGCCGAGCGGTTCTGCACGCACTACCTCCACATCGCCGACGGCACCGACGTCACGAGCTGCGCCGAGCCGGCGGCACTGGCGTCACACCTCCGGGAGGTCCGTCCGGAGCACTTTCTCGGCGTGCCCCGGGTGTGGGAGAAGATCCACTCCGGGATCATGGCCGCGGTGTCGGGCGACCCCGAGAAGTTGGCGGGCTTCGAGCGGGCGCTCGAGGTGGGGCGCAAGGCGGCGGCCGTCCGGGTGACCGGAGAACCGCTGCCGCCCGCGCTGGCCGCGGCCTGGGAGCAGGTCGACACCGCCGTCTTCGCCAACATCCGGGCCCTCGTGGGGTTCGACCAGTGCCGTATCGGCATCACCGGCGCGGCGCCGATTCCCCGGCCGGTGTTCGACTTCTTCCTCGCCATCGGCCTTCCGATGACCGAGGTCTACGGGCTGTCGGAGTGCACGGGGCCGATGACGTGGGCCCGCACTCCCGTCCGGCCCGGCACGGTCGGTCCCCCGATTCCGGGCCAGGAGATCATGCTGCTCGACGACGGCGAGGTCTGCTGTCGGGGCGGCAACGTCTTCGCCGGCTACCTGAAGGACCCCGACCGGACGGCCGAGATGCTCGACGGCGACGGCTGGCTCCACACCGGGGACATCGGACAGTTCGACGAGGCCGGCTACCTCAAGATCGTCGACCGGAAGAAGGAGCTCATCATCACCGCCGGGGGGAAGAACATCTCGCCGGCCAACCTCGAGGCGGCCATCAAGTCCTATCCGCTGATCGGCCAGGCCTGCGCCGTGGGGGATGCCCGGCCCTACATGTCGGCGCTGATCGTCCTCGACCCCGACGTGGCGCCGGCGTGGGCCCAGTCGCAGGGAATCGGGTTCTCGTCGTTGGCCGACCTGGCCGAGCACCCCGACGTGCGGGCCGAGGTGGAACGGTGCGTGGCCGAGGCCAACACCCGCTTCAGCCAGGTGGAGCAGATCAAGCGGATCGCCATCCTGCCCACGGAGTGGCCGCCCGACTCTGAGGAGCTGACCCCCACGATGAAGCTCAAGCGGCGCGGCGTGCTGGCCAAGTACGCCGCAGAGATCGAAGATCTCTACAACTGAACCGCTCGGTCAGTCGACGCCGGCGATCTCGACCCGGTCGCGGCCGGCGGCTCGGGCCGCGGCCAGGGCCTGCACCGAGCGGCGGAGCAGGTCGTGGGCGTCGAGGGCGTGGGACGGGTAGCAGGCGATCCCGGCCGAGAGGGTGAACGACCGCCCGGTGGGGGACATCGTGACCGCCTTGCGGACCCGTTCGGCGGCGGCCGCCGCCCCCGACTCGGGCGTGTCCTCCAGGAGGCAGGCCACGGCGGCGTCGCCGTAGCGGCAGGCGGTGTCGCACTCCCGGAGGGTGCGGCGGATGGCGCTGCCCAACAGGCGCAGGGCCTGGTCGCGCCGTTCGGGGCGGGCCCGCTCGAACCCGTCCAGCTCGAACACCACCAGCGACAGGGGCTGGAGGTGGCGGCGGGCGGAGGCGACCCGCTGGCTGAGGGTGACGCGGAAGAAGGCCTTGTCGACCAGCCCGGTGACCGGGTCGGTGGTCGACAGCCGGGGCATCGGGTGGCGCAGATCGATCGTGACCTCGTCGGCGTCGCCGGACCCCGGGTTGCGCATGGTGCGCCACTGGATGGCGGCGAGGGCGAGCGAGATCAGTGCGGTACCACAGGCCGTGGACCCCAGCGCCACAGCGCCGGCCAGGAAGGCCAGGCCGGCGGCCAAGACGGCGGCGACGGCGCACACCAGGGACAGGGCGAGCCGTCCGGAAGCGGGCAGGGGTGGCAGGCGGCGGTATCTCACGGCTGTCCGATCGGATGCTCGGCCGGCTCAGGTGAGCCGGAGCGCTCGGCCAGGACGAGGTCGGCGATCTCGGCCATCACCTGGGTGAGTCGGAAATCCTTCGGCGTGTAGACCCTGGCCACGCCGATCTCGGCCAGCTTGGCCTGGTCGGCCGGCGGGATGATGCCGCCCACGACGACCGGGGCCGTGACGCCCGCCTCCCGCAGGAGCCGCACGGTCTCGGGGACGAGCTCGAGGTGGCTGCCGGAGAGGATGGAGAGGCCGACGACGTCGACGTCCTCGTCGGCGGCGGACTGGGCGATCTGGGCCGGGGTCAGCCGGATGCCGGAGTAGATGACCTCCATGCCGGCGTCGCGGGCGGCCACGGCGATCTGCTCCGCGCCGTTGGAGTGGCCGTCGAGGCCGGGCTTGCCGACCAAAAGCTTCGGCGGGCCACCGGCGGCGGTGATGGCCCGGACGGTCTCCCGGACGGCGGCCATGGCCTCGGCGTCGGCCGATACCACCCCACTCACCCCGGTCGGGGCCCGGAACTCGCCGAACACCTCCCGGAGGGCGCCGGCCCACTCGCCGACCGTCCCGCCGGCCTCGGCCAGGGCGATGGTGGCCTCCATGATGTTCTCGGACCCTTCGGCCACCTCCCGGAGCCGGTCGAGTGCCCGGTCGACGGCGCCGGCGTCCCGGGCCGCCTTCCATTGGGCCAGCTCTTCCACGAGCTGCGCCTCGACGGCCGGGTCGACGACGAGGATGGCGCCCTCGTCGGCCTCCTCGAGCGGAGAGGGTTCCGTGGTGGTGTATGCGTTCACCCCGACGACGGTGATGTCGCCGCTCTCGATCCGCCGGGTCCGCTCGGAGTGGGACTGCACGAGCCGGCCCTTCAACTCGTCGATCATGGCGAAGGCGCCTCCGCCGTCGAGGACCCACTCCAGCTCGGCGGTGGCCGCCTCCTCCAGCGAGGCCGTCTTCGTCTCGATGACGGTCGACCCGTCGAAGATGTCGCCGTACTCGAGAAGGTCGGTCTCGAAGGCCAGGACCTGCTGCATCCGCAGCGACCACTGCTGGTCCCAGGGCCGGGGCAGACCGAGGGCCTCGTTCCACGCCGGGAGTTGCACCGCCCTCGCCCGGGCCGACTTCGACAGGGTGACCCCGAGCATCTCGAGCACGATCCGCTGGATGTTGTTCTCCGGTTGGGCCTCGGTCAGGCCGAGGGAGTTGACCTGCACGCCGTAGCGGAAACGCCGCAGCTTCTCGTCGGAGACCCCGTAGCGCTCCCGGCAGATCCGGTCCCACATGCGGCCCATGGCCCGGAGCTTGCACACCTCTTCCACGAAGCGGATACCGGAATTGACGAAGAACGAGAACCGGCCCACGACCTCGGGGAAGCGGTCGGGTTCGACCTGGCCCGACTCCCGCACCGCGTCGAGGACCGCGCAGGCGGTGGCCAGGGCATAGGCCATCTCCTGGACGGGCGTCGCCCCTGCCTCCTGGAGGTGATAGGAGCAGACGTTGATCGGATTCCACTTGGGGACGTTGGCCACCGTGTAGGCCACCGTGTCGACCGTGAGCCGGCAGGACGGGCCGGGCGGGAAGATGTACGTCCCCCGGGACAGGTACTCCTTCACGATGTCGTTCTGGGTCGTGCCCGACAGGCGGCCCGGGTCGACGCCCCGCTCCCGGGCCAGGGCCACGTACATCCCCAGCAGCCAGGCGCAGGTGGCGTTGATCGTCATCGAGGTGTTCATGTCCTCGATGGGGATGTC
>JAUZEX010000214.1 GCA_030838815.1 Actinomycetota bacterium | reverse complement strand
GTCGACCGGCTCAACGGCATGTACGCCTTCGCGCTGTGGGACGGGCGCCGCGAGGCGTTGCTCCTCGTCCGCGACCGCATGGGCATCAAGCCGCTCTACTACCACCCGACGTCAGCAGGGCTGCTGTTCGGCTCCGAACCCAAGGCGATCCTGGCCCACCCCGACGTCGACCCGGTGGTCGACCGGGAGGGCTTCTGTGAGCTCGTCGCCTTCGTCAAGACCCCCGGTGAGGCGGTCTACCGGGGAATGCGGGAAGTGCGGCCTGGCGAGGTCGTGAGGGTCACCCGGGAGGGGACGACCACGCGCCGGTACTGGCAGCTCGAGGCCCGCGACCACACCGACGACGTCGACACCACCGTCCGCACCATCCGCGACCTCCTCGAGGACATCGTCGCCCGGCAGCTCATCTCCGACGTCCCCCTGTGCACGCTGCTCTCCGGCGGGCTCGACTCGTCGGCGGTCACGGCCCTGGCGGCCAAGGCCCTCAGGGGCGAGGGGGCGGGGCCGGTCCGGTCGTTCGCCGTCGACTTCGCCGGCTACGCCGAGCACTTCCAGCCCGACGCCGTGCGGGACACACCCGATCGACCCTACGTCCACGAGCTCGCCGCCCACGTCGGCGCCGACCACCGCGACATCATGCTCTCCACCGCCGACCTCATCGATCCGGGCGTGCGGAGGAACGTGCTCCGGGCCGGTGACATGCCCAACAACTGGGGCGACGGCTACACGTCGCTGTACCTGCTGTTCCGGGCCATTCGCGGCCACTCCACCGTGGCGCTGTCGGGGGAATCGGCCGACGAGGTGTTCGGCGGGTACCGCTGGTTCCACGACCCGGCCAGCGTGAATGCCGACATGTTCCCCTGGCTGGCCGGCCCCGGCCGGGGCGACGGCTTCACCCTGCTGCGCCCCGATCTCCTCCGGCGGCTCGACGTCCCCGGCTACCGGCAGGCCGCCTACCGGGCGGCGCTGGCCGAGGTGCCCCACCTCGACGGCCCGACCGGCCTCGAGCGGCGCATGCGGGAGATCTGCTACCTGCACCTGACCCGGTTCGTGCAGGTGCTGCTCGACCGGAAGGACCGCATGAGCATGGCCAGCGGCCTCGAGGTCAGGGTGCCGTTCTGCGACCACCGGCTCGTCGAGTACGTCTTCAACACCCCCTGGGCCATGAAGACCTTCGACGGGCGGGAGAAGAGCCTGCTGCGAGCGGCGACGGCCGACCTCCTGCCGGCGTCGATCGCCGCCCGCCGCAAGAGCCCCTACCCCTCGACCCAGGACCCCACCTACGAACAGGCACTCCACGAAGAGGTGGCCAAGCTCCTGGCCAACGACGCCCCCGTCGTCGCGCTCCTCGACGTCGAGCGCACCCGGGCGGCCGTCAACCAGCCGGTCGAGGCCGTCAGCACGGACGTCTCCCGCCGGCAGCTGGAGTTCGTCCTCGGCCTCGCCGCCTGGCTCGACGAGTACGACGTCGTCCTCGACATCGGCGCCTGAATGCTGGCATTTGTCGCTTAGGTGCATATTTGCACTGAGTGTCACGATTTGGGCTAAGGTAACCGTCGGTTGACGGAAACGTCCTCCGTCTCACAGGGCCTGCTTCTCCTTGCTGGGGGAGACGCGACGAGTTCGGACCACCCCTATCCCATGAGGAAAAGGACCGGACGATGCTCAAGCGAGTCGTTGCTTCAACATTCCTGAGCGGGATGATTCTCCTCGGTGCTCCCCACGCAGCCTTCGCCGATGGCCGCCGCGGGGGAGACGACCGGCGTTCGGAGCACCATGAAAATGGTCGCGAACGCCACGAAGGCAACCACGACCGTGGTCGTGATCGGGACGACTATTCCCGCCAACACGGCTACGACGGCGACTACTACCGCTACTACGGCTCCGGCTGCAACGGGTATCGGGACGGCTACTACTACGACTCCCAGGGCCGCCCCTACTCCCGGAACGGCAGCCCCTACTACCGCCGGAACGGCGACTGCGACAACTACTACAACAGCTACGGGTCCTACTACGGCTCCCCGTCCTGCGACAGCTACGACTACCAGAGCGGCTACTGCGGCTGACCGCGGTGAGCTGACTGGCGCAGCGGCGGGGCCGATGCCCCGCCGCTGCTTCTTTTTGCCCGGTCACGGCCTCAGGTCCAGATGGACCGCTCCGATGGAAGAGGCGTCTAGCCGCCAGGACGGTGGTTCCGAGCAGCCCACGGACGGCGACCCTCGGGAGGTTCACCAGCCCTCCCCTGAGAACACCGTTCGAGGTCGCGTGTGAGAGGTACCCGGCTCAGCCAGATCGGCGTTCCCGCCGCCGTCGTCGCCATCGTGGTGATGATGGTCGTGCCGCTGCCGACCGTGCTGCTCGACCTGCTGCTCGTGTGCAACCTGGCCGGCGCCACCGTCATCCTGCTGGTCAGCATGCACGTGCGGCGGGCGCTCGACTTCTCGATCTTCCCCTCGCTGCTGCTCATCGCCACGCTGTTCCGCCTGGCCCTGAACGTCAGCGTCACCCGGCTCGTCCTCCTCCACGGCAACGCCGGAAAGGTCATCGAGAGCTTCGGGCACTTCGTCGTCGGCGGCTCCATCGTCGTCGGCCTCGTGATCTTCCTCATCCTGTCGGTGATCCAGTTCATCGTGATCACCAACGGCGCAGGCCGGGTGGCCGAGGTCGGCGCCCGCTTCACCCTCGATGCCATGCCCGGCAAGCAGATGGCCATCGACGCCGACCTCAACTCCGGCCTCATCAGTGAGGACGAGGCCCGCCGCCGACGCCGAGAGGTGGCGGCCGAGGCCGACTTCTACGGCGCGATGGACGGCGCCAGCAAGTTCGTCAAGGGCGACGCCATCGCCGGCATCCTGATCACCACCATCAACCTGTTCGGCGGGTTCGTCATCGGAGTGATGCAGCACCACCTGAGCATGAGCGAGGCGGTCACCCGCTACAGCCTGCTCAGCGTGGGGGACGGGCTGGTGTCACAGATCCCGGCGCTGTTGATCTCGATCGCCTCCGGTCTGGTCGTCACCCGGGCCGCCACCGAGGCCGACATGGGGACCGACCTGCTGGCCCAGCTCGGCGCTCAGGAGCAGCAGCTCCGGGTGGCCGGGAGTTGTATCGCGCTCATGGCGCTGGTGCCCGGCCTGCCCAAGATCCCCTTCCTCATCGTGGGGGGCGCCCTGTGGTTCGCCTCCGGACGGGTGAAGGAGGCCAACGCCGCCGATGCCGCCGCGGCCTCGGCCGCGGCCGTGAACGGCGCCGCGGCAGCCGCCGCCGGCCCGGCGCCCGACACGCCGGAGGAACTGGCCGCCACCATGCGGGTCGAGCCCCTCGAGCTGGAGATCGGCCTCGGGCTCATGGACCTGGCCGACACCGCCCGGGGCGGCGATCTCCTCGACCGGGTGCGGGCGCTGCGGCGCAAGGTGGCCATGGAGCTCGGCATCGTGATTCCCCCGGTGCGGACCCGCGACAACCTCGCGCTGGCGCCGTCGGTCTACGCCATCCGGGTCCACGGCGT
>JAUZEX010000210.1 GCA_030838815.1 Actinomycetota bacterium | reverse complement strand
CTTCGCCATCAACGCCGGCGCCGCGCTTGTCCTCAGGGAGCGTGGTTCTGACCTGAACATGCGATCCGCCCTGCTGCACATGGCCGGTGATGCCACCGCCTCGCTCGGTGTCGCCGTGGCGGGGCTGGTCATTCTGTTCACCGGCCGCTTCCTCTGGCTGGACCCGATCGTGTCGATGGCCATCGGGGGGCTGATCGCCGTGGAGGCGTTGTGGCTGGTTCGTCAGGCCGCCGAGGTGCTACTGGAGTCGACACCCAGAGACGTCGACCTGGACGATCTCACCGCCACCATGTGCGCAGTCGAGGGCGTCGAGAGCGTCCACGATCTCCACGTGTGGAGCCTGTCGTCGGAGGTGCGGGCGCTTTCGGCCCACGTCGTGTTAGCCGGCCATCCCAGCCTCGAGGAGGCCCAGGTGGTGGGGGAGCGCATCAAGAAGACGGTGGGCAGCCCGTTTGCCATCGCCCACTCCACCCTCGAACTCGAATGCGAACCGTGCGCTGACGGCGAGCACGGGCCCTGCGGCATGGACACCAGCCTGATCGCCGCACCAGATCATGGGCACCACCATTGACGAACACACCCGCAGTCAGCGCGCAGGAGCGCCCCATACGCCGGGCCCGGCTCCTGGCCTGGTTCACGATCATCTGGAACACCATCGAAGGACTGGTAGGGATCGGTTCAGGTATCGCCGCCGGTTCGATCGCTCTGATCGGCTTCGGCGTCGACTCCTATGTCGAGGTGCTCTCCGGCGCAGTCGTCTTGTGGCGGGTGTCCAAGGAGCGCCATGGGCAGGAACTCTCCGAGGCGGCCGAGCACCGGGCTCTGCGCATCATCGCGACCACGTTCTTCGCTCTCGCCGTCGGCGTCACCATTGAATCGGTCCGCAAGCTGGCCACGGGCGAGCATCCCTCGGCCAGCGCCGTCGGTGTTGCTCTCACGGTGGTGTCCCTGATCGTGATGCCGTTACTGGCCCGGGCGAAACGGAAGGTGGGGCGTGAGCTCGGCAGCCGTGCCCTCCAGGCCGACGCCACCGAGACGGTGCTGTGCGTCTGGCTCTCAGCGATCGTGCTTTCCGGCCTGGTCCTCAACGCCGCCTTCGGCTGGTGGTGGGCCGACCCGCTGGCTGCCTTGGGGATCGTCTACGTCGCCGCCACTGAAGGGCGGGAGGCCTGGAAGGGCGACACCTGCTGCTGAGCCCTCGAGTCGGCGCCTGCTTATCCGCCGTGCCGGTTGGCGTTGGTCAGGAATCCGATGGCGATGGCCCCCCACCACGTCGACTGGGAGACCGCGGCGGCCGCCAGCGTCCGCTGAAATGCGTCCCACGGGATGCTCGCCCCGCGCACTTCCAGAGGGAGCGTGTGCCGGAGGCTGTGCAGTGTCCGCTGGGCCGCCACGCCGTTCAGCATGAGCACGAGGACAAGCCCCAGCTTCAACCGGGCCAGCGGGGACGTGAGGTCGGGCCGGAGGGCGATCCCGCTGGCCAGGAGTCCACCGACGGCCAGGGAAATCAGTGTGTGGGCGGCCACGGCGAGAGAGACGACGTCGCCCAGGGTGCGCCGGCCGAGGAGCCAGAGTGTCCCGTAGACGTCGGTCATGATGACGGCCCCGAAGCCGACGGCCATGGAGACGAGATGGATGAACAGCGCCACTCGCGCCAGTGGCGTGTCGTGTAGCGGCAGAACCGCGGCGGCTGCGACCGCCAGCAGCCAGGCGGCGACGACCGCGGCGAAGGCCGAGGCGCGGCGGTCCGTCTTTGTCGGGAGCGAGATGGTGTCGGCGTTCGTAGCTGGATGCATCAGTTGATTGGGTGGGGTTCGAAGCCTTCCAACGTAAGCTATGGCCAACGCATGTCGACGGATGGTCGTCGCCGGGGCCCGCCGAGTTCCAAAAAGCTGTGTTCGGGCGGGAACTTTGCCGCTGGCCCGGGCGACCACCGCAGGGTGACCGGGGGTCGCGTCGTCGCGGCCCTGTGCTGGTCATCTGGCGCTGGTCATCGTGCGAGCAAGGAGATCGGCATGTCCGTGTCGGTGCGCAGAGTGGGAGCCATCCTGTTCGGAGCAGCTGTGAGTCTCGGTGCGCTGGCCGCGCCGGCGTGGGCGCACGTGCAGGTCGAAGCCCAACCGGGGGCGCCCGGGGCGGCCGATGCAGTGCTCAAGGTTCTCGCTGCCGGTGAGTCGGGTACGGCCGGGGTCGCCAAGCTGGAGGTCGTCGCCGATCCGGCGATACCGGCGGATCAGGTCACGCTGGTCGACGCTCCGGCCGGTTGGACGCTCACTCCGGGTACCAACGGCGGCTTCGTTCTCGCCGGTCCCGCTCTCCCCAAGGGAGAGGACGCTGTATCCCACGTCAAGGTCAAGCAGCTGCCTGACGCCCCCAAGGTCGTGTTCAAGGTGGTCCAGACCTACTCGGACGGGGAGGTCGTGCGGTGGATCGAGCTCACCGGCGCTGACGGCAAGGAGCCCGATCACCCCGCCGCCGTCGTCACGCTCACGGCCGGAGCGGCGAGTGCCATCTCCCCGGCACCGGCCGATGACGCCGATGCGGCTCCATCGGGGTCCTTGGCCAGGACCGGCTCCATGGCCCGTCCCCTCGCCTTCGCCGGAGGCCTCCTGCTCCTGCTCGGCGGCTGGAGCATCATGATGAGCACGGCGACGTCCCGTCGACGCCTCCAACGGGCGGTGTGAGCCTGATCCGAGGGGTCAGTCCGCCCGGATTTCGTTCGACGGCGCGGCCCCTACACTTGCGTCCGTGATTTGCTGCCTGATCGGAGGAGCGCTGGTTGCCGCGCTGGCCCGGTCAGCCCGTCGCGGTCAGGGGCGCCCGCACAACCCGCTCCTTGCGCTGCTCTTTGGGTTCGGCGGCGGGATGCTGTTCGTGGCTCTCATCGTCACGGCTCTTGTTCCGCTCGGCGTCGTCGACGTGACCGGCCCACTCCCGGCCCGGATCGCCCTGCTGGTTGTCCCGGCGGTGATCGCCGTGGCCGCCAGCCAGGCCGGCGCAGGTGGATCGCTGCTCACCCGTTCCGGAAGCACCGCCGTGACGGTGGCGGCCATCGGCGGCGCACTGGTGGCCGAAGAGGCCGACCTGCACGCCTTCTCCCTCCATAGCGCACCGGGCCTTCTGGCCGGCGTCGCCGTGCATCTCCCCGGCTTCCTCTTCCTGGTCCTCGGCCTCGGCTGGCGGGCGAAGCTGCCGGAAGAGGGCCCGTTGGAGGCAGCCTGCCCTTGCGGACCGCTGGCCGCGGAACCTACCTCCGGCCAAGCGGGGGCCGGGCCCACCGCCGGGCCGGAGGTGCTGCGTTAGTCGGTGCTGCCGCGTCGTTAGTTCCTGCGTGGTTGCGGCGTCCGGGAACTTCGCCGCATGCTCCATCGACTGTCCTCCGTGTTGCACCGCTCACACGACTCAGGAGGACGGATGCCGCACGAGACCGATCTCATCCACGTCATGACCTTCTGCGGCGAATGTAGTTGCGGGTGCCCGGAGCTGTTCCTCGAGCCGGCGGCGCCCGACGAGCGGAGGGTCGTCCTCACCGACGACTTCGGCCAGCGCATCCAGATGAGCCTCGACCAGTGGCGCACCATCGTCGACACCGCCAAGAGCGGCGCCCTCGACGAGGCCGTACTGACGCGCATCTAACGAAGGAGCGAAACATGCCCCTCCGGACCGCGCCGCCCGACGGCGGGCGTACTGAAAGTCGTACTGAAAGTGTGGAGTTCACCGTTCGGGGCATGGCCTGTGGGGCGTGCGCGGCCCGGATCGAAAAGACGCTGCGGGCGGGGGATGGCGTCGTTGCCGCCGGTGTGAATTTCGCCACCGCCCGGGCCCGGGTGGCGTATGACCCCGACCGGACCGGTGCCGGGGCGCTCTGCGTACTGCTCGACTCCCTCGGGTACGAGGCGGCCGTCGTCATGCACGACAACCCTGCCGTCGCCGACAGCTCCCATGACGCCCAGCAGTGGCGGCATTGGCTGCTGCGGGCCGTCGTCGCCTGGCCGCTCGCCGTCGTCCTGCTGGCCGCCCCGGTCCTCCGCTCGGGCCGGGGGAGCGGCGGGGCCGCCGCCCTCTCCCTGGCC
>JAUZEX010000207.1 GCA_030838815.1 Actinomycetota bacterium | reverse complement strand
CGGACGATCGGGCTCCGGCGGGTGGCCTCGGGGGTGCCTTCGAAGATGAGGCGGCCGAAGTCGAGGACGTAGAGATAGTCGGAGATCGACATGACGAGGTCCATGTCGTGCTCCACCAGGAGGATGCCGCAGCCCCGCTCGGCCACCATGTCCCGCACCACCCGGCCGAGGTGCTCGGTCTCCTCCGTGTCGAGACCCGACGACGGCTCGTCGAGCAGCAGCAGGTCGAACCGGCCGGCGTGGGCGCGGGCCAGCTCGACGAGGCGACGCTGCCCGGCGGAGAGGGCGCCGGTGCGGCGCCGGGCGATGGCCGTGAGGCCGCAGCGGGTGATGGCCTCGTCGGCCGCAACGGCTGTGGCGGCCCGCTCCTTGCGGGTGGCGACGAGCTGCCGGCTGAGGGCGGCGGCGGCCAGGCGGGCCTCGCAGCCGAGGCTGACGTTCTCCTCCACGGTCATGGAGTCGAACAGCTCCATGCGCTGGAAGGTGCGGCCGAGGCCGCGGCGGGCCCGTTCGGCGGGGCCGAACCGGGTGACGTCCTCGCCGCCGAGGCGGACCCGGCCGGAGGCGGTGGCCACCAGGCCGCTGCAGGCGTTGAAGGTGGTGGTCTTGCCGGCGCCGTTGGGGCCGATCAAGCCGGTGATGCGCCCGCCGGGAGCGGTGAGGCTGACGCCGTCGACGGCGACGAGTCCTCCGAAGCGGACGCTGACGTTCTCGACCTCGAGGCCGTTCATGCGATCTCCTGAGCGGTGAGTGCGAGCTGGTCGGCGTAGCGGGCGGTGACGGGACTGGTGCCGGCCCGGTCGAAGGCGGCGAGGGCCGGGACGTGGCGGCGCGGGGCCGGCTCGACGGCCATGTCGGCGGTGTCGTCGGACGGGCGGCGGGCGAGGAGGCCGGTGAGGCGGTGGCCGCCGACGGCGAACATCGTCACGGTGAGGGCGGCGGCGCCGAACAGCATGCTCTGGTACTCGACGAACCTCTCGGGGGCGTAGGCCGGCAGCAGCACGAGCACCGCCGCCGCCACGATCGACGACCGGATGAGCGCCGTCCCCGACAGGACGAGGACGCTCAGCCACAGGAGCGACTGCAGGATCCCGAAGGCCGCCGGGGCGACGTTGCCGAGCTGGGCGGCGAACAGCGCTCCGGTGATGCCGGCCAGGAACGAGGAGATGCAGAAGACGAGGACCCGGGTGGCGTTGACGTTGAGGCCGTGGGTGAGGAGGCAGACGGGCGAGTCGGACATCGCCCGCAGCAACCGGCCGAGCCGGCTGCGGGCCACGAGCGCCACGGCCACACAGGCGACGACGGCCAGGCCGAGCACCACGTAGTAGAAGCCCTTGTCGGAGGCGGTAGAGAGGAAACCGAGGTCGGGGCGGGGGGCGACCCGCAGGCCCGTCCGCCCGAACATGGCCCCGGTCGGGTAGGCGACCCGCTCCATGAGGACCCCGAAGCCGAAGGTGGCCAGCGCCAGGTACACGCCGGACAGCCGGATGGCCGGCACGGCCAGCAGCGCGCCGAGGGGCACGACGGCCAGCCCGCCGCCGAGCAGCGCCACCGGGAACGGGAGGCCGACGCCGTGGGCCAGGTGAGAGAACGTCGTCGCCCCGACGGCGGCGAAGGCCGCCTGACACAACGAGATCTGACCCGACGTCCACACCAGCAGGGCCAGCGACAGGAACATCGGCACGAACACCAGGGCCGTCGAGTACAGCGGCAGGCGGGCGCCGACGACGCCGGGGGCCACGAGCAGGAACCCGAGGGTGAGGACGCCGGCGCCGATGACCAGCGGGCGCCGGTCGGGCCGGTCGTCGGTGCGGCCGCCGACCTTGGCCTTGGCCACCGCGGCGGTGAACAGGCCCTTGGGCCGGAGCAGCAGCGAGAGGAACAGGACGATGAACGGGATGCTGGCCGGAAGACCGCCGAGGGCTGGCCGGGTGGCGACGAACTTGGTGGCCAGGGCGGCGGTGACACCGATGGCCAGGCCGCCGATGTAGGTCAGCGGCAGGCTGGAGAACCCGCCGATGGCGGTGGCCCCGAAGGCCTGCACGACCAGGAGGGTAATGAGCACGGCGTCGAGGCCGATGGTCGGGGCGATGAGGATCCCCGACAGGCCGGCGAAGGCGGTGCCGATGATCCAGGCCGCGCTGCGGACCCGAGTGGGGTTGGTGCCGGACAGGCTGAGGAGGCCGGCGTCGTCGACCACGCTGCGCATGGCGATGCCGAGCCGGCGAGTGGAGAAGAAGACGTAGAGGGCAGCGGAGGCGATCGCCCCGATGGCCACCGTGATGATCTGGGAGTAGGCGACGTCGACGCCGCCGAGCCGGACGCTCCCGGTGGGCAGGAACTGGGGAATGTTGCGGGTCGTGGCCCCGTACTTCCAACTGAGGAAGCCCTGGATGGCCAGCATGAGTCCGACGGTGGCCAGGATCGTGTAGACGGGGCGGGCGTCGGCCAGGTAGCGGGCCAGGCGCTCGATGGCCAGGCCCAGCAACGGGGACAGCACGCCGACGCAGAGGATCGCGGCCAGCGGCCAGGGCACGCCGTGGGTGATGTGGAGGTCGTAGAACCCGTAGGCGGCGGCCGCGGCGACGGCGCCGTGGGCGAAGTTGAAGACGCCCGACGTCTTGTAGGTCAGGACGAGCCCGACCCCGGCCAGCCCGTAGACGGAACCACTGGTGACGCCGACGACGATGAACGGCAGAAGATCCTTCACGGCCGGCACATCCCGCAGGCCTGGAGGTCGCCGGCCCGGTCGACGGCGATGACGTCCTTGCCCGCCACGAGGATGCAGTCAGGCCGGTGGAACAGCGTCATGCCGGTGCCCGACACGGATCCCTCGCCAACCGTGCTCGGGACCCTTGACTCCGTGAGCGTGAACTTCGCGAAGCGCTCTCTGATCCGCTGATGAAAGGTGAAGAGAGCGACCGCATTCGTCCCGAGCGACACGGTGAGCCCCGCCAACGAGAGGGAGAGCCACGGCCACACCCCTGATGAGGAATGCTGCCCGGCGCCGACGAACCAGCCGCCCATGATCGCGCCCAGTGCAACCGCCTGACCGGCGCCGAAGGCGGCCGTCGAGGCGCTGTTCACGCGTCGACCAACGAACTGTCGGGCAGGGAGATCTCGACGGCAGTCCCGGCCGAGGCCAGCGTGGCCGACAGCGCGTCGACCGACGCCTGGAGGTGGTCCATCTTGCGCCACTCGTCCCGGAGGTCGGCCGACAGCCACAGCGTGGCGCCGAGGCCCAGGAGGAACAGGCCGAGGATCCCGCCGGAGATGAGGTACGACATCTGGTCGACGGTCTCGGAGGCGGCGCTCACCCCGGCGCAGCCGGCGATGAGCACCCCGAGGCCGACCAGCACCAGGGCCGCTCCCCCGACCCGGTCCCACTGGACGAGCGCCCGCTTCACGAGGCCCATGTGCGCCAGGCCTCCTTCCTGTCCGTCGCAATATCCCGGCCTGCGCCGCTCGAGGCGGGGGAGGCGCCAACGGCGCCCTCGCTCGGGCTGCTACTGCTGTCCTGGCTGACACCGTCCGACCTCGCACCGCCCACGGCCGACGCCGCGGCCTGGCCGATCACCCAGGTGAGGGCGTCGCGGCCGTTGGGCATGTCCCGCTCCTGGCGGATACGTAGTCCGGCCGAGACGATGCCGTCGTCGGTCTGACGCTCGGGCAGGAATTCGACGGTCATGCCGCCGCCGGCCAGAGCAGTGCTGAGTTGGTCCTGGGCTCCGGCCGGGAACGGCAGGCCCGAACCGGGCGCGACGAAGCCGCTGCTCGACAGCCCAACGGTCTGGTCGCCGATCCGGATACCGGACAGCTCGAGGCCGCTCTTCCGTTGCAGCGTTCCGTCGGCCAAAAGTGTGACCGAGGCGGTCGAGACCACCCGGCCGAGGGTGAGGGGCCCGGCGGCGAAGGCCGCCACGACCGCCTTCGAGGTCGCCACCACTGCGGCGGTCCCGGGCGCCAGGTAAAGCTGCCGAGTGTCGTTCATCTCGGTCACCGACGCCTCCGAGCTCATCGATCCCGGTCCGTCACCCTGGGGCCCGGCGGAGCCGGCGGCCTTGGAGGCGGTCTGGGTGCTCTCGGCCGACAGGTTGACCGCTCCGGCCGCCTGCTGCGCCTTCGGCACGATCGGGTGCTCGGACTTCGCATAGAACGGATAGGGCGGCAACGACGGCGCGCCGGGCACCACCGCCGGGATCAGGCCGGGCACCGTGACCCCGGCGTCGCCGGGGTAGGGGAACGAGGCGAAAGCCGAGCTGGAGCCGAGCGAGTTGACGGCGGCGTGGCTGATCGGGCCGGGCACGTCGATGGGGTCGTTGGTGCCGGGGCCGTTGGCCACCGTCATGGTCATCCTGACGGCGGCCGCCTCGGCGGTGGCCCGGAAGGCCAGATCGCCGCTGCCGTCCGCCCCCGCCGGCCCCGCCGCGGCGAGGACAGCCGCCCCGCCGACCAGGACGGCCAGGGCCACGTCAAGGACCTTCCCGCGGCTAGCCACGGCAGGTCACCTGGCCGCCGCTGCGGTCGGCCCACTTGCCGTGGTCGACCTGCACGGGCCACCAACAGGCCCGGTGCGCCACCGGGGCGTCCTTGGCGAAGGACAGCGGATAGGTGAGGCCACCCAGGTCGTCGTTCTGGATCGACCACAGGCCGGCCAGCACACCTTCGGCGTTCCCGGGCTCGGGCAGGCTCCGGGCGGCCCGCTCGAACAGCTTGGCCGCCACCCAGCCGGCGCCGTAGCCGCTCGTCACCTGCTCGCCGGGGGCGTCCTTGGCCATAGCTTTGTGCAGCTCGGCCTGGGCCGGGGAGTCGGTGCCGAACCAGGGCCGCATCGGCGATTCGACCACGAGACCGTCGAGGGTCGGATCCTTGCGGACGTCGTCGGTCACCGAGTGGGGGGACATGTAGTT
>JAUZEX010000161.1 GCA_030838815.1 Actinomycetota bacterium | reverse complement strand
GACCCGGCGCTGGATCTCCTCGAAGTCGAGGAGGTAGGGGTCGCCCCGGAGATTGAGCGACAGCGGGCCTTTGGAGAAGGCGCAGAAGCGGCACTTGAACGTGCAGACGTTGGTGTAGTTGATGTTGCGGTTCCGCACGAAGGTGACGACGTCGCCCACCGCGGTCCGCCGCAGGTCGTCGGCCATCTCGCACACGGCGGCCAGCTCCGGCCCCCGGGCGCCGAGCAGGGTCACGATCTCCTCCACGCCGACCTGCTGGCCGAGCTCCACGCCGGCCAGCACCTCGCCGACCGGGCCCCCGGCCCGGGGTGTCCCGGACAGCGCCAGGAGGTCCGGCGGGGAGACGGTGCCGCCCGCCGACCAGGCGTGCTCCCGGGCCAGACCCTCGCCGTCGGAGGCGCACTGCACCGGGAAGCGGACGTCGGGGTGGAGCCACTCGTCAGGGCGGCAGACGTACTCGGAGTAGACGGTGAGCCGCGGAGCGAGGACCTTGCCGGCGGCCTCGGTGGCCAGGCGGAGCCGGTCGAGCTCCGGCCAGGGCCGCTCGGGGTTGACGTGGTCGGGGGTGACGGGCGAGACGCCGCCCCAGTCGTCGATGCCGGCGTCGACGAGGGCGCCGAGGTCGGAGGCCAGATTGGGCGGCGCCTGGAGGTGGATGGCGGGGTCGAGCAGCAGCCGGGCCGCGGCCACCGTCCAGAGCATCTCCTCGGGCGGGCACGGCGGGTCGTTCGCCATGCCCGTCCCCGGCTTGGGGAGGAAGTTCTGGACGATGACCTCCTGCACGTGGCCGTGGCGCTGGTGGGAGGCGTCAATGGCCAGGAGCGTGTCGAGGCGCTCCTCCCGGGTCTCGCCGAACCCGACCAGGAGCCCGGTGGTGAACGGGATGCGGGCCTCGCCGGCGGCCTCCAGGGTGGCCAGGCGACGCTCCGGCGTCTTGTCGGGGGCCAGGAAGTGGGGCCCGCCCGGCTCGCCGAGCCGGCCGGCGAGCGACTCGAGCATCATGCCCTGCGACGGGGAGACGGCCCGGAGGCGCTCCAGCTCGGCCCGGGGAAGAGCGCCGGCGTTGGCGTGGGGGAGCAGGCCCGTCCCGGCCAGCACGGCCCCGGCCGCCGCCACCAGATAGTCGACGGTGGAGGCGTAGCCCCGGGCCGCCAGCCACGAGGAGGCGGCGGGATAGCGGTCCTCGGGCGCTTCGCCCAGGGTGAAGAGCGCCTCCCAGCAGCCCGCCGCCCGGCCGGCCCGGGCGATGGCCAGCACTTCGTCGAGCTCGAGGTAGGGCGCCTCCAGGCGGGCCGGCGGCTTGGCGAAGGTGCAGTAGCCACACCGGTCGCGGCACAGCATCGTCAGCGGGATGAACACTTTGGGCGAGAACGTGACCCGGTCGCCGTGGGCGGCGTCACGGCGGCGGGCCGCCTGTGCCATCAGCTCCGGCAGCGGTGCCCGGAGGAGGTGGTGCCGGTCGAAAGCGGGAGCGGCGGCCATGGGCGGACAGGCTACTGCCCCCCACCAAATCTCCGGCAACGTTCGGGAGCTTCACCTGCCTCCCCCGAGGCACGTCACACTGGGACGGTGCGGGAGTGTCATTGCCAACTCTGCGGACGGCTGCCGGCGGTCGATCCGCTGGCCGGCCACGTCGCCCGGCGCGGGTGGAATGTGGTGTCCGTGCCGGGCGAGGGCCGCCGCCCGGCCTACGCCTACACCGTCGGGCTGTGGCACAGCTTCGCCCATGCCGAGGCGTCGGTGTTCGGGCGCGACGACCGGGAGATGGTCCGATGGCTCGACACGGTCGGCGGGGAGGTCGAGGCGGGCCGGGTCCTCCATCCCGACCGCCAGGCCGACGACATCCTGGCCGGTGTCGCCGGGGACGGGGTCGAGGTCTTCCCCCGCCCGGCGCTGGCCAGCTGGCACCGCCACCTCTTCGGGGCGGCCCTGGCCTTCTACCGGGGTCAGCCCGTCCCCATGCTTCAGCTCGTGTGGCCCGACCACCGTGGCGTGCTGCCCTGGGAGCCGGGCTGCGCCGATGACTGCCTCACGGCCCAGCCCTGGCTCTGGGACCGGGTCACGGCCGCGCCGGCGCCCGACGGCTGGCCGTTCCCCGTCTCGCCCGACGCGCTCGTGCTGACCACCAAGGCCATCGCCTTCGACGGAGCGGCCGTGGCGGGCGTGGTCCACGACGAGGAGGGGGAGTGGCAGTTCCTCGACGACCCTGCCGTTGACATGGAGGACCTCACGATCGTGCACCTCGCCCACGTGGTCGCCCTGCGCCCCGAGGTGGCGTCGGCAGGGGACCTGCCGACCGGTTTCGAGGCCTGGCTCGACGGCACCGGACGCTGGGTCCATGAACCCCTCGACGACCCCGAAGGTCCTTAAGATGCCCCCACCATGTTGCGGGCGCAGGGAATCGTCATGCGGTACGGGCCGCGCACCGCGGTGTCCGACGTCGACCTCGAGGTCCGGCCGGGGGAGATCCTCGGGCTGCTCGGCCCCAACGGCGCAGGGAAGACGACGCTGCTGCGGCGGCTGGCGGGGCTGTTGCCGGGCCACGCCGGCACCGTACAGATCGGCGCGGGGGACCTCGACGGCGGCGACCCCGCCGTCGACCCGGGAGCCAGAGCCCGCATCGGGTACCTCCCCGAGGACCCGCCGCTCTACCCCGACGACATCGCCCACCAGTACGTCGCCTATCTCGCCGGGCTGTCGGGCGTGCCGAGGGGGAGGCGGAAGGCGGCCGCCACCGAGGCGCTGGAACGGGTCGGGGCGGAGAAGCTGGCCGGCCGCCTCGTCGGGCGCCTGTCCAAGGGCCAGCGCCAGCGGGTGGCGCTGGCGGGCGCCATCGTGCACCGTCCCGAGGTCCTCCTCCTCGACGAGCCGTCGGAAGGGCTCGACCCCCGCCAGATGGTGGCGCTGCGCACGCTCCTGGCCGACCTGAAGAAGAAGGCGTCGATCGTGTTCTCCACCCACCTCCTGGCCGAGGCGCAGGCGGTCTGCGACCGGGTGGTGGTCATCGACCTGGGTCGCATCGTCCTCGACCGGCCGACGGGCGCCGCGGCGTCGGCGAACCGCCTGCGGGTGGAGGTGGCCGGCGCGCCGGCGGCCGAGGTACGGGCTGCGCTCCTGGCGGTCAACGGCGTCACCGCGGTGGAACCGCCCGGGGACGGGGGTGTCCCCACGGCACTGGTGTGCACCGTCACGGGTCCGGCGGTGGCGGAGGCGATCGCGGCCGAGGTCTGCGGCCGGCATTGGAAGCTCCGACAGCTCGCCGCCGCCCGCGACGATCTCGAAGCGGCGTTCCTCGCCGCGGTGGCGGGCGTCACGCCATGACGCCGCTGCGGGGTGCGCTGCGGATCGCCCGCCGGGAGCTGCGGGCCTACCTCGTAGCCCCCTGGGCCTACGGGGTGGCGGTCACCTTCCTCGTGCTCACCGGCACGATCTTCTTCGTCGTGGCCGACGGCTCCCGGGAGGCCAGCCTCCGGTTCTGGTTCCCCAACCTGGCCTTCGTGCTCATCGTGACGGCGCCGATCGTCACCAGCCGACTGGTGGCCGAGGAGTGGCGCAGCCGCCACCTCGACATCCTCCTGGCCCGGCCCATCAGCCCCGCCGGGCTGGTGGTGGGGAAGTGGCTGGCCGCCGTCGGCTTCTTCGGGCTGCTGTTGGCCCCGACGCTGGTGTACGCCGTGTTCCTGGCCATCTGGGGCGCCCCGGACTGGCCGCCCATCGTCGCCTCCTACGTCGGTGCGCTGCTCCTCGTCGCGCTGTTCGCCGCCGTCGGGACCATGGCCAGCGCCCTCACTCCGACGGCGGTGGCGGCCGGGCTCGGTGGCTTCGCCGTGCTGGTCGTGGCGCAGCTGGCCAACAACGTGCCGGCCGTCCACGGCATGTCCTTCCAACCCCACCTGGAGAGCTTCGCCCGGGGCGCTCCCGGCCTGGAGGACGCCGTCTACTTCGTCACGGCCACGCTCGCCCCCCTCATCGTGGCCGCCGCCTGGCAGACGGTGCGGCGGCGCGGGGCCAGCCCGCTCCGGGGTGGGCGGCTCCGGGCGGCGGCGGTGCCGGCCACGGTGCTGGCCGCCACGTTGGCCCTGAACCTGGTTCCGGTCCCGGCCAGCGCCAGGGTCGACTTCACCGCCAGCGGCCGCTTCACCCTGTCGAAGGCCTCCAAGGAGGTTCTCCGCAACGTCAAGCAGCGGGCGACGATCACCGCCTTCGCCCCCGAGGGGACGGCCCAGGCCCGCGACGCCGAGGTGCTCCTGGCCCAGTTCCGCCGGGCCAACTCCAACATCCACACCCGGGTGCTCGACTTCGCCAAGGCCCAGGGAGAGGCCCTGCGGCTCGACGCCCAGGACGACGGCGAGGTCGCGGTCGAGATCGGCGACCGCAAGGAGGTCGTGGCCCCCCTCCTCGAACAAACGGTCACCAGCGCCCTCCAGCGCCTCGCCCGTCCCAAGCCGCAGACGCTGTGCGGCCTGGCCGGCGACGGTGAGCGGGAACTCGACAGCGAGCTCCCCCAGGGGCTCCAGCTCGCCCGCCTCGCCGCCGAGCGCAACGGCGTCGCCACCCGCCGCCTCGACCTGACCGTGGCCACGCAGGTCCCTGCCGACTGCACGATCCTGGCCCTGGTGGCGCCCACGGCGGCGTTGCTCCCCAACGAGGTCCAACTCCTCAACGACTACATGGCCGCCGACGGCAAGATGATGATCCTGTCGGAGCCGGGGGGCCCGAACCTCGACGCCATCACCACCCGCTGGGGCCTTCGCTTTCTTCCCGGGGTTGTCTTCGACCCCGAGCGGGCCGCCGCCGGCGACCCGACCTCGTTGCTGGTCAACGACTTCCCGACCGAATCGCCGGTCTCCAAGGGCGTCGACGGGGCGGCGCTGGTGACCGCCGGAGGCGTCACCACCAGCGCCAGCGCGGACAGCGGCCTCACCGTGTCGCGCGTCATGCAGTCCAGCGCCCATTCGTGGCTGGAGCTGAACCCGGCGGCGTCGCCGCCGACCTACGAGGCGGACAAGGGCGATCGGGCCGGTCCGGTCGTGCTGGCCGGCGCCGCCGACCGCTCCGAGGTCAAGGCCGGCGGGGAGACCCGGCTGTCGGGCGGCGGGGCGAGCATCGGCCGCACCCGGCTCCTGGCCTTCACCGACGCCGATTGGGCGTCGAACGCCTTCCTGGACCGGCGCTCCAACGCCCGCCTGTTCGCCAACGGCCTCAACTGGCTGGCCGGCGAGGAGGACCTGGTGGCCGTCGGCGGGGTCGACCCCGACCTCCGGCGGCTGGAGCTCACCCCGGCGCAGCGGCGCCTGATGGGCATCGGCGCCATCGGCGCCGTCCCCGCCGCGGTGCTGTTCGTCGGCGCCGGCGTTTGGCTCCGCCGGCGCCGGCGGTAGTGAAGGCGCCTAGCGCACAGTCCGGGTGGACACCATCTGCGGCGTCGCCTTGGCGGTCGTCACGTCGTCGGGCAGGAGGGCCGTCTCGAGCAGCTGGGTCAGGTAGTCGACCCGCTCCCGGAGCTCGTCGTTGGTCGCCTCCAGAACGCCGAGGCGGTCGAGGACGGCCTTGTCGTCCTGCGAGCGCAGCACCACCATGCCGAGCCCGGTGAGGATCAGCGCACCGATCCCGCCGGTCAGCACGTAGGGCATCTGGGCCGCCACCTGGATCTCGTCCCGGATGTTGGCGTAGCCGATGACGAGGACCACGAGGGCCGCCGTCACCAGGACGCCGGCCACGAGCTGGCGGGCGTGGTCTCGCTTCAGTCGCTCCATTGCTGTGCTCTTCCTTTTATGAGAACGCCCGCGCGAGGCGCTGTCCGACGAAGATGATCCCGAGGGCGAGGGCCGCCATCAGGTAGAGGTCCCGCACCCAGACCGCCGTCTTGGGACCGAGTTCGGTGACGGCCACCGCCGCCTGCTGCCGCACCGGTCGTGCCGCGGCCGACTGGCCGCCGCCGCTTCCGCTCCCGAGGCCCGGCGGGGTGACCGCCGTGGTGGAACCGGATTCGCCGCTTCCCGCCGCCAGGCTCGTTCCGGCCCCGGAACCCGACGAGTCCGAGCCGTAGCCGGAGCCGGCCGACGAGCCGAGCCCGGCACCGCTGGTGTCGGTGGTGAGGGTTGTCGCCGAACCCAACGTGGTGCCCGGGCCACCGAGGTCGCTGGTACCGGCCGCGGTTGAGGGCGACGGGCCGGTCGACGACTGGCTGCTGCTGGGGCCGGGGTTGCTGGGCAGCGGCCCGTTGCCGGTGTCGGACCCGCTGTTCAGGCTGCCGGAGCCGCTACCGCCGCCGCAGTCCGGCGAGCAGCGGTGGCTGGAGATGGTCGCCTCGGCGCCGCCGATGGAGAAGCCGCCGCCGGAGAAGCCCTGCGGGTTGGAGGCACCGAACTTCTCGTCCTGCTTCACGAACTCGAGCGTGCCGGCGGTGGAGCTGACCGAGGCGCCGTCGTCGCTCGGTTTGGCGATCGACGGGACGAGCTGCACCTCGGGGTAGCCGGCATCGGTCATCGCCTTGTTGACCTGTTGCTGGCCCAGCGGGTTGGTCTTGTCGGCCACGACGATGCCCTTGTCGGTGATCTGAACCGGGGTGTCACCGACCTTCGCGCCGTCGATGACGGTGGTGGCGATGCCCTTCGGGTCGCCACTGGTCGGCACGAAGGCGTAGGCCCGGGACACGATGTTCTGGATCAGCAGCGGGCCGACCTGGAGCTGGTGGACGACCGACACCGCCTCGGCGGCCACGCCGCCCTCGACGGGTTCGGTATGGGAGACCGCCGTTGCCTGGCCGATCGTGAAGTACCCGGGGTCGTTGAGCGCGGTCACCGCGCCGTCGGCCCGGCCCGTGGGGACCTCGGTGGCCTTGGTGTGGAACCGGCTGTCCACGACCTGCGGGAACCCCGCGCCCGTGATCGGGCCGGACCAGGTCGTGTCGAACGGGCCGGTGGGGTAGAAGGCATTGGCTTCACCGGGCGGCGGGTCGGGAAGCGTGCCACGACCGCCGCCGGGCCCGCCGATGACGCCGTAGACGAAGGTGGCGCCCTTGCCCCGCTCCAAGAAGGCGGCGACGTTGCGGGAGTTGGCCGGTGGCCCGTTGATCTCGGACAGGGTGCCGACCAGGGAGTTGTCTTCCCGGAAGGCGTTCAGAAACCCGGTGAGGGTGGCGATCTGGGCCTGCGAGTGGGTGTCGAACGAGCTGAAGCCGTGGAACCCGCCCCCTTCGTCGCCGGACGGCGCGGGCGGGCCCAGCTCGTCGGCCGCCACTGGCGGCAGGATCGCCAGTAGGGCCAACGGCACCACTGCGGCCATGGTCAAGAGACGTCTCACGGTCACCTCCGGAGAGCAGATTCCCTGCGGGCCGTCCCGTGCCCGAGGTAGGTGCTGTGCAGCACGTCGACGTCGTCGCGCAGGCGGGCCGCCGACCCGTGGTAGACGACCTCCCCCCGCTGCAGCAGGTAAGCGGATGTGGCGATCTTCAGCGCGGCGGTGGCCGCCTGCTCCACCAGCAGGCAGGCCGTTCCCTGCTCGGCGTTGAAGCGCTGGATCGTGTCCAGCAGCGTCAGCACCATCTTCGGGGCCAGCCCCAACGACAGCTCGTCGATGAGCACGACCTTCGGCTCCGACAGCAGCGCCCGGCCGATGACGAGCATCTGCTGCTCCCCGCCGGAGAGCCGGCCCGCCTCCTGGCGGCGGCGCTCCTTCAGGCGGGGGAAGATCTCGTAGATGGGGGCGAACCGCTCGTCGGACCCCTTCCACCGGGCGCCCCTGGAGTAGGCCCCCATGAGGAGGTTCTCCTCCACGCTCATCGTCGGGAACACCCGCCGGCCCTGGGGCACGAGGGCCAACCCTTTCCGGACGACCTCCTCGGCCGCCGTCGGCAGCGCCTCACCGTCGAGCGTCACCTCGCCCTGGTGGGGGAGAAGCCCGGCGATGGCGTTGAGCGTCGACGTCTTCCCCGCGCCGTTGGGCCCGATGAGGGCCACGATCTCGCCCGAGGCGATGTCGAGGTCGATGCCGTGCAGTACCTTGACCGGCCCGTAGGCGACCGTGAGCCCCCGCGCCGTCAACATCAGTCCGCCCTCCCCAGATAGGCCTCGATCACGATCTCGTTGCGCTGGATCTCCCCCGGGGTGCCCTCGGCGATCACCTGGCCGAAGTCGAGGACGGTGATGTGGTCGCAGATCCCCATGACCAGGCTCATGTCATGCTCGATGAGGAGGATCGACAGTCCGAGGTCCGACAGGCTCCGCAGCAGCCCGACGAAGTCCTCCGCCTGGCCGACGTCGAGGCCCGACGCCGGCTCGTCCAGCATCAACAGCGACGGGGCGCCGCACAGCGCCCGGGCCAGCTCGACCGTCCGCAGGTCGCCGAACGGGAGGCTCCCGGCCGGAGCGGCGAGATCACCCCGGAACCCGACCATGCGGGCCAGCCGGACGCTTCGCTCCCGGTGCGAGACGCGCCGCAGGCCAGGGTCGAAGACATACTCCCGCCGGGCGGAGTCGGCCGTGCGGCAGCCGAAGATCAGGTTGTCGAGCACCGACAGGGTGCCGAAGAGCCGCGGCGTCTGGAAGGTGCGGCCGAGGCCGTGACGCCCCCGGGTGGCGGGGGAGCCGTTGAGCCGGTGGCCGTCGAAGCTGATCTCGCCCCGGTCGGGGGTGAGCAGCCCCGACAGGCAGTTGAAGAACGTGGTCTTGCCGGCGCCGTTGGGCCCGATGACGCCGGCGATCTCGGCCGTGCGGGCGGTGAGGTTGACGCCGTCGAGGGCGTGAACCCCGCCGAAGTGGATGGTGAGGTCGGCGACGTTCAGGATCTCGCGCTTCTCCACCCGGCGGCGCCGGGTCGGCAGGCCTCCCTCGGCGATCTGCGTCGCCAGCCGGTGGCGGACCGGCTCGAAGCGGGCCAGCTTGGCCGGGTCGAGGACGAGCGTCCGGCCGTGCCCGTTGCCGCCGTTGCCCTTCCGCACCGCGTGGCCGCGCTCGGCCATGAAGCGGGCGGCCCGCTGCCGGGCCTGCGGGGTGAAGATCTCCCGGCCGCTCATGCCCCGGCTCCGTCGAGTGTCTCGGCCCCGGCGGCCGCGGCGGCGGCGAGGGGGTCCCGCACGTCGATCTCGAACGTGCTCACCTCCGGGGCGGCCGGAGGGCTGCCTTCGAGGCGGCGCCAGATCCGGCGGCCGATGACGGCGAAGCCGCCCGGGGCCCACAGCACCACGGCCAGGGCCACGACGCCGATGAAGAACTGGTCGTAGCCGACGAGCTTCCCTTCCGACAGGCTGTCGAAGTACTTGGGGATGGCGCCGAAGGCGATGCCGGCCACGCAGGCTCCGCCCACCGACCCCATGCCGCCGGCCACGGCGAAGCCGAAGTACAGCACGGCCAGTGCGGGCTGGAAGTAGTTCGACGGGACGAGCCCCTGCAGCATTCCGAAGTAGGCCCCGGCCACGGTGGCGATGGCGCCCGACAGGCAGATGGTGAACATCTTGTACGAGCCGGGGGAGTGGCCGAGCACCGAGAAGGCCGCTTCCGATTCCCGCAGCGCGGTGAGCGACGTGCCGATCCAGGACTTGTTCACCGCCCAGCAGATGAGGGCCATGAGCAGTAGCGAGCCCATCAGCAGGAAGTAGAAGCTCTCGCTGCCCTGGAAGCCGGCCGGCCGGCTGATGGCCTTGGAGTCCGTCCCCCCGAAACCGCCCTGGACCCCGAGGTAGCTCTGGAAGAACGTCTTCTGGGCCATGTAGCCGAAGGCCAGCGTGGCGATGGCGAAGTACACGCCCCGCAGGCGCAGGGCGAACACGCCGAGGAGGATGGAGATCGGGATCGACGACAGGATCACCACCGGGATGATGACCAGGAACGGCATCCCGGCGTTCTGGAGCAGGTTGACCACCACCAGCCCGAAGCCCATCTGGGCCACGACGGCCAGCGTGAACTCCCCGATCCAACCCAGCACCGACACCGACAGCACGACCATCCCGATGATGACGCCGTAGTCGAGGGCGAAGGCCGACCCGGCCCAGTTCATGTCGTAAGGCATGGTCAGCACGAAGGCGGTGAGGACCGTCAGCCCGATGGTCCGCAGGATGGTCCGTCGGTTGAGGGGAGAGCGCTTCGGCGGGGCCGGCGCCCGCTCCGGGGACAGCTCGCTCGGCGCCCGTTCCATCACGGTGCTCATGAGGACACCTCCCCGGCGCTCATGCCGGAGCCACCGCCGTGTCTTCCAGGGCCTTCGTGCCCCGGGCGAAGCGGGCCACCAGCACCACGATCAGAATCAGGAACGGCCAGGCGTCCGACAGGCCCTTCACGTTGGGGAAGTAGAGCTGCGTCGACACCTCGAGCATCGACAACGTGATGGCCCCCAGTACCGTCAGCGGGAGGGAGATCAGGCCGCCGACGAACGTGACCGTCAGCGCCTTGAGCGTGAAGGCGGTCAGCGACGTGTTGTCGAGGAGGAGGATCGGGGCCAACAGCATGGTGGTCAGCCCCGAGAGGCCGAAGGCCAGGCCCCACACCACCGGCGCCACCAGCTTCTGGCGGATCCCCATGAGGCGGGCAGCGGTGGGGTCGTCGGAGACCGCCCGCATGGCCAGGCCCACCCGCGTCCGGCGCAGGATGAAGTAGAGGCCGGCGAAGAACAACAGCACGTTTCCGAACAGGATCAGCTGGTCCCAGCTCACCGAGTAGTCGGCGCCGGGGATGGCCACCTGCTTGTTGGCGAACGGCGAGTTGAAGACCTGGCCCCAGGTGTTGCCCCACCAGGGCACGACGAACACGAGGCCCTGGAGGAGGAGGAACAGAGCCAGCGTCGCCACCGTGGCCAGCGCGGGAGCGGCCAGCCGGCGGACGATGAACCGCTCGAAGAGCAGCCCGGCGGCGATGGCCACCAGGACTCCGGCGCCGATGGCGGGGAAGTAGGGCCAGCCCCTGAGGGTGTTCAGGTCCCAGGCGATGAAGCCGGCCAGGACGCCGATCCCGCCGTGGGCGATGTTGAGGACGCCCGTCGTCCGGTAGACGAG
>JAUZEX010000152.1 GCA_030838815.1 Actinomycetota bacterium | reverse complement strand
CGGCCGACCGTGGGACGGACTTGGTTGGTATAGGCGGGTCCGGTGAGCACCTGGTTCTTTGCTGGACCCGTCACCGGAATGGGCTGCTTCGACGCTTGGATTTCACCGAGCCACTTGACCTGGATGTTGCCGCCCCACCCGGAGATGAGGAGGCGCAGCGGATAACCGTGGTCGATGGGCAGGTCCGAGCCGTTCATGCGATACACCAGCAGCGTGTCGTCCCTGAGAACCGTGTCAGCGGGAATGACCTCCGAGTAGTTGCCCTTTCCGTTGGAGAAGCTGGGACTGGAAATTACGTCCAAGCCGGTGAACTTCACGTCCACGGGGTGGTCGGCCCCGGCGGCCGCGAACACGTCCTTCGCCCGTACTCCCGTCCATTCGGCGGCGCCCACCGCGCCGAAGTGCCACTGGGTGAAGCCCACCGGCAACCATTGGTCGCTGGCCCCCGACGGCGGAAGTTTGGGGAAGAAGGCGGAGCAATTGGCGCCGCAGTCGATCGTGCGACGCAACGTCACGGCCGGCAGCGCCAGCAGGTCCTCGTAGGTGAACGACCGGGGGCGGGTGATCGCGTCGCCGGTGAGGTGGAGTCGCCACGTCCGGCGGTCGATGGCGGGGGGACGTGCCCGGTTGTGGATGTAGAGCCGGTCGTTGGGGACCGTGTCCCCGAACTCCCGTACCGGACCCCACTTCATTTCCACCGACCCGGTGCCACGGTCGACGAAATACTGCGACGGTGTCGTTTGGACGACGAGGTCCGTTCCGGGGGGCGGCGACCCTCCTCCGTTGCTGGGGGCGCCCCCCGGCGCGCTCCGTACGACGAACGCCCCCGCGGTGGCGGCCGCCGAGACCAGGAGGAACCGGCGGCGTGAGTACGCCGGCGTCTCCGCGTTCGCCGGCGTTGGAGTCTTCTCGGCCACGGCCACGGCCACGGACAAGCCCCCGTTTCGCGTGGGTGGGCAATGGACTCCAGGGTGGGGCTGTAGAGCAGCCGGGCGTGACTGCCTGCACGGCCTGCCCGGACCGTTCCACGGGACAGTGACGTGCGCTCGCCATGCGCTACCCCTGCAACTGGCGTTCGTTTACCGAGATAGAGCGGAAAAGGAACGCCAGAACGAGCCGGGGGGCCGGCTTGGGCCAACTGGCGTTCGTTTGCCGAGATACTGCGGAAAAGGAACGCCAGAATGCGGGGCCGGCGGCCGGCGGCGGCCGAATCGAGGTCAGGTCAACCGTCCTGTTCGGGCGTGACGAGCTTGCCCTCCCGGGCCAGCTTGGCCTTCCAGGCGCGGCGGAGGCGGTCGATGGCCTCGGCGGTGTCGGTGGTCGGCTCCACCGTGTCGGCGAAGGCGTCGAAGTTCACGTTGGCGCTGCAGCCCCGCTCGTCGTCGGCGCATTCGAGGCCGAGTGACTCACCGCCGCCCAGCTGGCCGGTGGCGGCCCAGATGGCCCGCAGGCCGTCCAGCGCCTGACGGCCCTCCTCGGTCGGAGGCTCGGCCTTCCCGCCGTGGCGGGATGCGTCGGGATCCATCGGCATGCGTCCCTTCAGTCCGAGTCTTCGTCTTCGCTGACGGCCTCGACCCGGGAGACGGGCCACTCGGGCAGGCCCGCGGTCCGGGCCGCCGTCCGGAGGATCTCCGTCGCCTTGGCGACGGCCTCGTCGCGGTCGGCCCCCTCCACCAGTACCTTGACGCCATAGGAGGACCGGCCGATACCGGAGGCGATCCCGCCGCTCTCCGCGACGGAGTCGGCCAGGTCGCCGATGTGTTCGAGCGTCATCAACTCGTCGCCACTGACCTCGATTCCGACGCTCCACTGCACTCCCGTCATCTCCATCACCGAACCACCTCTCCAAGGCTCTTGCGCACGAATACGTAGTCGTCGTGGTCCTTGATCACCGATCCCAGCGTCTCCTCGGCCATCACGACGTCGAGGTCCTCGGCCCCGAGGAACTCCAGGGCCCGGGCCCAGTCGATCGTCTCCGCCAGCCCGGGCTTCTTGACCAGATCCATGCGCCGCAGGCTGGTGACGGCGTCGACGACCTTGCGGCCCAGCACGTCCGACACTTCCGGCGCCCGGACCCGCACGATCTCCGCCTCCCGCTCCGGGGTCGGGTAGTCGATCCAGTGGTAGAGGCAGCGCCGCTTGAGCGCGTCGTGGAGCTCGCGGGTGCGGTTGGAGGTGATGATGACGACCGGCGGCTGCTCGGCCACGATGGTGCCGATCTCGGGGATCGTGACCTGGAAGTCCGACAGCACCTCGAGGAGGAAGGCTTCGAACTCGTCGTCGGCCCGGTCGATCTCGTCGACCAGCAGGACGGCCCGGTCACCGGCCCGGGTCGCCTTGAGCAGCGGTCGCTCCACCAGGAACTCCGGCCCGAATAGGTCGTTGATCGCCGCCTTGCCCGACGCCTCCTTCTCCGACAGGGCCCGGACGTAGAGGAGCTGGCGGGTGTAGTCCCACTCGTAGAGGGCCTGGTTGGCGTCGATGCCCTCGTAGCACTGCAGCCGGATCAGCTCGCTCCCGAAGGCCGCCGCCAGCGCCTTCGCCATCTCGGTCTTCCCGACCCCGGGCTCACCCTCGAGGAGGATGGGCCGGCCGAGCGAGATGCCGAGGAAGACGGCCGTGGCCAGGCCGCGGTCGGCCAGGTACGCCTGCTTGGACAGCAGCTCGGTCAGCTCGTGGACGGACGACGGCCGCTTCAAGAGGTCGCTCCTTTCTCGAGCTCCCGCTGCCGGACCCGCAGGGCCTGGTACTCCTTGTGC
>JAUZEX010000044.1 GCA_030838815.1 Actinomycetota bacterium | reverse complement strand
ATGGCCGCCACCACCTCGGCCATGTAGGCCGGGACCGTCACGGTGACGCCGGGGGTGTCCAGGCGGCGGGCCTCCTGGGCCACGACCGCCATCTCGGTGTCGAGCCCGGTCGGGTAGTGGGTGCGGACCTGGGCGCCGAAGCGGTCCTTGAGCGGGGTGATGATCCGGCCCCGGTTCGTGTAGTCCTCGGGGTTGGCCGACGCCACCAGCATCACGTCGAGAGGGAGGCGGACCTTGTAGCCCCGGATCTGGACGTCGCGCTCCTCCAGCACGTTGAGCAGGCCGACCTGGATCCGCTCGGCGAGGTCGGGCAGCTCGTTGATGGCGAAGATCCCCCGGTTGGTTCGGGGGACGAGCCCGTAGTGGATGGTCAGCTCGTCGGCCAGGTAACGGCCCTCGGCCACCCGGATGGGGTCGACCTCGCCGATGAGGTCGGCGATGGCGGTGTCGGGCGTGGCCAGCTTCTCGCCGAAGCGGCGAGAGCGGTGCAACCACTCGATCGGGGTGTCGTCGCCGTGCTCGGCGACGAGGTCACGGGCCGGCTTGGAGATCGGGGCGTAGGGATCGTCGTTGATCTCGCTGCCGGCCACGATCGGCGTCCACTCGTCGAGCAGGTCGACCAGGGACCGGATGATGCGGGTCTTGGCCTGTCCCCGCTCCCCGAGGAGGATCACGTCGTGACCGGCCAGCAGCGCGTTCTCCAGCTGCGGCAAAACCGTATCGTCGTAGCCCAGGAGCCCGGTGACAACCGGCTCGCCCGCGGCGAGGCGGGCCATGGCGTTGGCCCGGACCTCCTCTTTGACCGGCCGGGACACCCAGCCGCTCTGGCGCAGCGCTCCGATGGTCTGCGGACGGTCGGCCATGCAACCCCCAGTCACGTCGGTGGGCGCGGAAGGGTAACAGCGGCCGCCGCTAGTCCCGACCGCGGCGCATGGGGTGGTCGGGGAGGACCTCGATGAGCACGAGCATCAGGCCGTCGGGGTCGCGGACGCGGGCCTCCCGCAGCCCCCAGGGCTCGGTGACGGGGGGCTCGACGACCTCGACGCCTTCGGCCGCCAGCCGGGCGAACTCGGCGTCGACGTCGCGGACATGGAGCCAGAGGGAGAACTTGTCGTCCGCCACCGGGCCCGCCGAGCGGGACAGCTCCAGCAGGCCGCCGCCGAGGAAGAAGACGGTGCCGGTGGCCCACTCCCGGTAAATGTGGAGCCCCATGACGTCGCGGTAGAAGGCGACGGACCGCGTGTAGTCGACGGGGCGGTACAGGACACGGCTCTGGAGGACTTCCACGCCCTAACCTTCTCATGCGATGACGGACGGAGGTTGCGAGCTCGGCGGCGGGTGGGTCGCCCGCGAGGCCGAGGGCGACCTCCACCAGCGCTTCGTCGAGCCGGGGTTCGACGACGCCGGGTGGGACCCGGTCACCGTCCCGGGCCATTGGCGCAGCACGGCGGCGTTCGCCGACTCCGACGGGCCCGTCCTCTACCGGCGCCGCTTCCCGGCCACCCCCCTGCCCGAGGGTCGGCGGCGGTTCCTCACCTTCGACGGCGTCTTCTACTACGGCGACGTCTGGCTCGACGGGGGGTACCTGGGCGCCACCGAGGGCTACTTCGCGCCCCACATCTTCGAGATCACCGACGTCGCCCGGTCCGGGATGAACGAGCCCCAGGGGTCCGGGGGTGTCCCCCGAGAACATTGCCTGGCCGTGGAGGTGGCCTGCCCCAAGGAGGGGGACCGCCACGCCAAGCGCATGGTCACCGGGGTCTTCTCCCACTGGGACGGCCTCGATCCGGACTGGAATCCCGGCGGCCTGTGGCGTCCCGTGCGCCTCTCCGACACCGGGCCCGTCCGCCTGAGCGGGCTGCGATGCCTGTGCGTCGAGGCCACCGAGGACCGGGGCCGGCTCCTGCTCTCCCTCACGGTCGACGCCCCGGCCGGCCCGGTCGCCGTCCACCTCCGGGCCCGGCTCACCGGCCCCGGAAGGCCGCTGGACTTCGAACAGGACCAGACGCTGGCCACCGGCGAGAACCACCTGAGCTGGACGCTGGAGGTGGATCGGCCGGCCCGATGGTGGCCCTGGCGCTACGGGCCGCAGCCGCTCTACGACCTCGAGGTGGCGGTCGAGATGGGCGGGCTACGCAGCGACGGCCGCCTGCTCCGTACCGCCTTCCGGGAAGTGCGCAATGACGGCTGGCGCTTCCATGTCAACGGTGAACGCCTCTTCGTGATGGGTTCCAACCAGGGCCCGGCGGCCATGGCCCTCGGTGCGGCGGAACCGGCGGCGCTGGCCGCCGATGTCACCCGGGCCGTCGACGCCAACCTCGACATGCTGCGGATCCACGGTCACGTCACCCGGCCCGAGATCTATGCCGCCGCCGACGAGGCCGGCCTCCTCTTGTGGCAGGACGTGCCCCTGCAGTGGGCGTACGGCCGGGGGGCCCGCCGCCCGGCCGCGGCCCAGGCCCGGGCGCTGGTCGACCTCCTCGGCCACCATCCTTCGGTCGTCGTGTGGTGCGGCCACAACGAGCCCTATCCGGGACCGGCCGACGCGGCGGAGAAGCCGGCGCCGTGGCGCACCCGGGCCTCGATCCTCCTCCCGAGCTGGAACAAGGACGTCCTCGACCGCTCCGTCAGCCGGGCGCTGCGATCGGACCCGACCCGCCCGGTCATCGTCCACTCCGGCGTGCCGCCGGGCCCGCTGCGGGACGGCACCGACAGCCACCTCTACTTCGGCTGGTATCTGGGCGGGATGGCCGACATGGCCGGCGTCCTGCGCCGCTGGCCCCGGCTGGCCCGGTTCGTGTCGGAGTTCGGCGCCCAGGCGGTGCCGGAGGCGGCGGCGTTCATGGAGCCGGAGCGTTGGCCCGACCTCGACTGGGAGCGGCTCGCCGCCCGTCACAACCTCCAGCGGCAGCACTTCGAGCGCTTCGTGCCGCCCGACGAGTTCGCCACCTTCGAGGACTGGCGGGCTGGGACCCAGGCCTACCAGGCGGCGCTGATCCAGCTCCAGGCCGAGGATCTCCGCCGGCTCCGATACCGCCCGACAGGCGGCTTCCTCCAGTTCTGCTTCGCCGACGGCCATCCCGGAGTGACGTGGTCGGTCCTGGACCACGAACGGCTGCCCAAGGCCGGCCACGCCGCCCTCGCCGCCGCCTGCCGCAGCGTGCTGCCGATGGTCGATCCCCGCACCGGCCACGTCCACGTGGCCAACGAGCGGCGCACCCCGTTTCCCGGAGCCGAGATCGAAGTGTCGGTCGGCGACGACACCTGGGGCTTCGGCGGTGACCTGGCCGCCGACTCGCTGGCCTACGTCGGTCGGGTCGACGTCTCGGACGGCACCCGGTCCATCGTCGCCACGCTGCGCCACGACGACCTCGGCAAGGTCGTCAACAGTTACGGGGCGGTGCTGCTCGACGCGGTGCTGCCCGACACCGGGCTACTCGGCACCGGGCGGCTCAACGCCGGCCGGCCAGCCGCCGGTTCTTGAACTTCGCCCGCACGTAGTCGCCGTTCATGAGGACGATGTTCTCCAGCGAGATCCGCTTGGGGCAGGCCGCCTCGCACTCGCCGTGGAAGGTGCAGCTACCGAAGAACTCCTCCATCCGCTCCACCATGGCCTCGGTGCGGGAGAAGCGCTCGGCCTGACCCTGGGGCAGCAGGTTGAGGTGGGCGACCTTGGCCGCGGTGAACAGCTGGGCGGCGCCGTTGGGGCAGGCGGCCACGCAGGCGCCGCAGCCGATGCAGGCCGCAGCGTCGAAGGCGGCGTCGGCTACCGGCTTCGGCACCGGGATGATGTTGGCCTCCGGCGCCGCCCCGGCCGTCACGGAGATGTAGCCGCCGGCCTCGACGATCCGGTCGAGGGCGCTGCGGTTCACGACCAGGTCCCGGACGATGGGGAAGGCCGCCGCCCGCCACGGCTCGATCTCGATCACGTCGCCGCTCTTGAACTTCCGCATGTGGAGCTGGCAGGTGGCGGTGCCGAGCTGGGGCCCGTGGGCCTGGCCGTTGATCATCATCCCGCAGGAGCCGCAGATGCCTTCCCGGCAGTCGTGCTCGAAGGCCACCGGCTCCTCACCCTGGGCGATGAGGCGCTCGTTGAGAAGGTCGAGCATCTCCAGGAACGACATGTCCTCGCTGACGCCGGGCAGGTCGTATTCCACCATCCGGCCCTCCGCCCCGGGCCCGGGCTGGCGCCAGATGCACAGCTTCAGGTCGAGGGTGCGGCCGTGGTGCACGGCCGTCTGGCCGCCCGTCTGACCGTTCGTCTGACTCACTTGTAACTCCGCTGGGCCAAATGGACATGGTCGAACTCGAGCGGTTCCTTGTTGAGGATCGGCTCGGCGCCGGGGCCGGCGTACTCCCAGGCCGCGGCGTAGGCGAAGTGGTCGTCGTCGCGGAGCGCCTCGCCCTCCTCCGTCTGGTGCTCGACCCGGAAGTGGCCGCCGCACGACTCCTCCCGGTGGAGGGCGTCTCGGCACAGGAGCCCGGCCAGCTCGAAGAAGTCGTCGACCCGGCCCGCCTTCTCCAGCGACTGGTTGAGGGTGTCGGCCGACCCGAGCACCCGCAGATCGCGGTCGAACTCGATCCGCAGGGCGGCGATCTCGGAGATGGCCTTCTCGAGGCCTTCCTTCGAGCGGGCCATGCCGCAGTTGTCCCACATGATCTTGCCCAGCTCGCGATGGAGGTCGTCGACGGAGCGGGTGCCGCCGGTGGACAGGTACCGCCGGGTGCGGTCGGCGACCTCGGCCTCGGCAGCCCGGAAGACCGGGTCGTCGGCCGGCAGCGGCGGCTGGCCGAGCATGCCGGCCAGGTAGTTCGGCACGGTGTAGGGCAGCACGAAGTAGCCGTCGGCCAGGCCCTGCATCAGGGCCGACGCCCCGAGGCGGTTGGCGCCGTGATCGGAGAAGTTGGCCTCGCCGCCGACGAAGAGACCGGGAATGGTGCTCATCAGGTTGTAGTCGACCCACAGCCCGCCCATCGTGTAGTGGACGGCGGGGTAGATCCGCATGGGCACCTGGTACGGATCCTCGTCGGTGATCCGCTCGTACATCTCGAACAGGTTCCCGTAGCGCTCCTCGATCGTCTTCGGGCCGAGACGGTCGATGGCGGTCTTGAAGTCGAGGTACACGCCGTTCTTGAGCGGGCCGACGCCCCGGCCGGCGTCGACCTCCCGCTTGGCCGCCCGGGAGGCGACGTCGCGGGGGACGAGGTTGCCGAAGCTCGGGTAGCGGCGCTCCAGGTAGTAGTCCCGTTCCGACTCGGGGATCTGGTTCGGCGGACGGGGATCGCCGAACTCCTGCGGCACCCAGATCCGGCCGTCGTTGCGAAGCGACTCCGACATCAGCGTGAGCTTCGACTGGAACTCGTCGCTGGCCGGGATGCACGTCGGGTGGATCTGCGTGTAGCAGGGATTGGCCAGCGCCGCCCCCTTGCGATGCGCCCGCCAGATGGCGGAGGCGTTGGACGCCTTGGCGTTGGTCGAGAGGTAGAACACGTTCCCGTACCCGCCGGTGGCCAGGACCACGGCGTGGGCCGAGTGGGACACGATCTGGCCGGTGTGGAGGTTGCGGACGACGATGCCGCAGGCCCGCCCGTCCTTCACCACCACTTCAAGCATCTCGGACCGGGGGAAGAGCTCGACGTTGCCGGCCTCGACCTGGCGGGCCAGCGCCTGGTAGGCCCCGAGGAGCAGCTGCTGGCCGGTCTGGCCCCGGGCGTAGAACGTGCGCGACACCTGCGTACCCCCGAAGGAGCGGGTGTCGAGCAGGCCGCCGTACTCCCGGGCGAAGGGGACACCCTGGGCCACGCACTGGTCGATGATGTTCACCGACAGCTGCGCCAGGCGGTAGACGTTGGCCTCCCGGGCCCGGAAGTCGCCGCCTTTGACCGTGTCGTAGAACAACCGCTGTACCGAGTCGCCGTCACCCCGGTAGTTCTTGGCCGCGTTGATGCCCCCCTGGGCGGCGATGGAGTGGGCCCGGCGGGGGCTGTCGTGGAAGGTGAAGGCCTTGACCTTGTAGCCCAGCTCGCCGAGCGTGGCGGCGGCGGCCCCGCCGGCCAGGCCCGTCCCCACCACGATGACCTCGAAGCGGCGCCGGTTGTGGGGCGCCACCAGCTTCATCTCGAACTTGTGCTGGTCCCACTTCTCTTCGATGGGACCGTCGGGGACGGCCGGGTCGAGGGGGATCATCGGCCCTGCTCCGTGGGGGCGCGGTACGGGGTGCTGCCGTGGTCCTCGATGACGTGGGCCTGGACCGCGATCGGGAACGAGATGTTGCCGAGGAGGATGATGGCGGCGAAGCCGATGGCGAAGCGGCGCCGGAAGGCGACCAGCTTCGGGTTGGACACGCCGAGGCTGGCGAAGAGACTCCAGGCGCCGTGGAAGATGTGCACCGCCAGGGCGAGGTTGGCCACGATGTAGATGGCCGCCACCGGCACCCGGGAGAAGCTGTAGGCCATGTTGTGGTACACGTTGCCCCGGACGAAATGAGGGTTGAGCGAACCCCACGTCAGGTCGGCCAGGTGGAAGAAGAGGAAGAGGATCACGATGATCCCCGTCCAGCGCATGGTGCGGCTGGCGAAGTTGGCCGCGACGTAGTCGCGCTCTGAGACGTACTTCGCCGGCCGGGCCCGGTGGTTCATCCGGGTCAGGGCCCAGGCGGCATGCATGTGGACGGCGAAGGCCGCGATGAGGCCCGTCCGCAGGAGCCACAGGAAGACCGTGCGGGGCAGGGCCGGGACGGCGATGTCGCGCAGCCACTCGCCGTAGTGGTTGATCTGCGCCGGCCCCAGGTAGACCTTCAGGTTGCCCACCATGTGGACGAACACGAAGCCGAGCAGCATCACGCCCGTGACGGCCATGGCCCACTTCTTGCCCACCGCCGACTGGTACAGGTCGAGCGGCCACGGCCACCTCCGCCGGGCGGGCTGCACCCGGCGAAGGGGCGCGCTGCTCTGGTCCTGTTGCATCAGATCCAAAGGAGCCCTCCCAAACGACACACAGCCGTACTGGCCTGCATCGATGCTACCTGTGGGCCTGGAGGAAACCCCGAACCGGAAATTCGTTCGACGACCGGTGCGCCGTCGGTGACACTCGAGGCATGAGCCTCTGGCCCGTTCAACCGATCGACCCGGCGACCGCCCCCGAGGGCGACCTGGCCGGTCTGCACGCCCTGGAGGTCGCGCTCGAGACCGAGGCCCTGCCGGGCGAGCCGGTCGCGCCCTTCGAACACAGCGTCGCCGATTACCGCCACATCCTCCCGTTCCGGGTCAGGAAGGGCTGGGTGGTCCGCCAGGGGGGCCGGTCCGGCGACATCGCCGGCTACGCCGACTGCGTGTACTCCGACGTGCCGGAGAACCGCCACCACGCCGAGGTGATGGTGTCGGTGCACCCGGCGGTGCGGGGCATGGGTCTCGGCTCGGCACTCCTCGGCCGGGCGGTGGAGGCGGCCGGGAGGTCCGACTGCACCGTCCTCGACTTCACCGCTCGGGTCGGCGGGCCGGGCGAGCCGTTCCTGCGCTCGATCGGCGCCGAGCGGCGGCTCGTGGAGCGGCGCAGCCGCTGCCGCACGGCCGATCTCGACCGCGAGCTCCTGACGTCGTGGGCCCGCCGGGCCGGGGAGCGGGCCGCCGACTATTCGCTGGCCGCCTGGGACGGAAACTGTCCCGAGGAGCTGCTCCCGGCCTGGGTGGCGCTGAAGGGCGTCATGAACACCGCCCCGCTCGAAGCGTTCGAGTGGGACGACGAGCGCATGACGGCCGAACGCTGGCGGGCCGTGGAGGCCCTGGGAACCGCCCGGGGGACCGTGGCCTGGCATCTGTGCGCCCGCCACGACGACAGCGGTGAGCTGGCCGGCTACACCGAGCTCCTCTTCCCCCGCACCTGGCCGCAGATCGCCTGGCAGGGCGACACCGGCGTGTGGCCCAAGCACCGGGAGCGGGGCCTGGGCCGGTGGCTCAAGGCGGTCAACGCCCTCCGCCTGCTCGACGAGCAGCCCGAGGTGGAGTTCATCGACACGTGGAACGCCGGCAGCAACGAGGCGATGCTGGCCATCAACGTGGCCATGGGCTTCCGGCCGCTGGAGAACTGGGGAATCTGGCAGGCCGGCACCGACGTGGTGGCCGAGGCGCTCGCACGCCGGCACCGGCTCCAGGCGTCCTGAGCGCTACTCGGAGTCGGAGAGGAGCGGGAGGATCAGCGCGATCTCGCCGTTGGCGCTGGTCGGGATCACGTAGTCGGCCTCGGAGCGGATCGTCTCGAAGTTGTCCCGGACGTCTTCGAGCGTCAGGTCCTTCTTGAAGTAGCCCGGACCCTCGGCGATGAAGACACGCGACACCCGGCCGCCGCCGACACTGAAGAGTTCGCTCGTGACCGGGCACTCCTCCGAGGCCAGGTAGGCGACCACCGGCGACACCAGGCCCGGGTCGAGCTTCTCGACCAGCGGGCCGAGGAGGTCCTCGGTCATCCGGGTGCGGGCCACCGGGGCGATGGCGTTGGCCTTGATGTTGTACTTGGCGCCCTCCTGGGCCCACACCCGCGTCATGCCCACGATGCCCATCTTGGCCGCGCCGTAGTTCGTCTGGCCGAAGTTGCCGAAGACCCCGGCCGCCGAGGAGGTGGACACGACCCGGCCGTAGGCCTGCTGCCGGAGGTGCGGCCAGGCCGCCCGCGTGACGTTGAAGGCGCCGGTGAGGTGCACGGCGATGACGGCGTCCCAGAGATCCTGTGTCATGTTCTGGAAGCTCTTGTCGCGCAGGATGCCGGCGTTGTTGATGACGATGTCGACGCGGCCGAAGGCGTCGAGCGCCGTCTTGACGATGGCGTCCGCCCCCTCGGGGCTGGCCACGCTGTGGCCGTCGGCCACCGCTGCCCCGCCGAGAGCCTCGATCTCCTCGACCACCGTCTGGGCCGGGCCGGTCGACGACCCGGTACCGTCGACGGCACCGCCGAGGTCGTTGACCACGATCTGTGCGCCCCTGGAGGCCAGCAGCAGGGCATGCTCCCGCCCGAGCCCACCACCGGCACCGGTGATGATCGCCACCCTGCCCTCGAAACCGACGTCCGCCATCCATCCTCCTCGGTGCTGTATTTACCAAGCGCCAGGATACGTGCCTGTGACGCCGCGGTAATAAAAGAGGGCTCCCCGGAAGGGGCGAGGACAGCCCCTTTCTTTCAGCCACTACGGTGGTCGACCGTGAGCGCTCAGCCACCGGCCAGCGCGACCAGCCGCCGGGAGGCGATCCTCGACGCCGCCCTCGAGCTGTTCCGCCAGCGGGGCTTCCACTCGGTCGGCATCGACGAGATCGGAACGGCCGCCGGGATCTCGGGCCCGGGGGTGTATCGCCACTTCGCCAGCAAGGGCGCGGTGCTGGTGGCGCTGTTCGACACCATCACCGAGCGGATGCTGGTCGCGGCCGACGAGATCCGGAAGGCCGACTGCCCGCCGATCGAGCTGCTCGACCGGCTCGTCACGTTCCACGTGGCCACCGCCGTCGAAGAGCGGGCCCTCCTGGCGGTGTGGATCCAGGACTGGCGCAGCCTGCCCCGCTCCGACCAGCAGCGCATCCGCCGCCGCCAGGGTGAGTACGCCGGTGCCTGGGTGTCGGCGCTGGTGCGGGTCCGGCCCGAGCTCGCCCCAGCGGAGG
>JAUZEX010000036.1 GCA_030838815.1 Actinomycetota bacterium | reverse complement strand
GGCGGCAGGCGGGCCGTGACCATCTCGAAGCCGCTGATCCCGGCCGGCCCTCGCGGGCCCTGCGGACCGGGGGCCCCGGCCACGCCGGCCGGACCGGAGGGGCCGCGAGCCCCAGCGGCGCCGGCGGGACCCGTAGGCCCGGCCGGACCTTCCGGGCCCGGGAGACCCTGCGGGCCGACCGCGCCGTCCGGGCCCACGAACCCACGCGGCCCGGGGGCGCCGTCGGGGCCGGCCGGTCCCTGAGGTCCGATCGGTCCGGCCAGACCCTGCGGCCCCGGGGGACCGGCGTCACCCTTCGGCCCGAGGGCGCCGGCGGGCCCGACAGGGCCCCTCGCACCGGGCGCCCCGATCTCGCCCTTGGGACCGGCGGGCCCCGCCTCGCCGCGCTGACCGTCCCGGCCCCGCTCGCTCCAGGTGATCTTCCGTTCGTCGGGCTCGCAGCCGGTGTGGTCCACGATGCGCACCCGGCCGGTGGCCTTGTCAAGGCAGGCGTGTACGACGCCGCTGTCGGGGACGTCGGCGAAGGCGACGGCTCCGGCGACCAGTACGACCGGAAGAATTACTGCGGCGGCAACGCCGAAAATGCGCCGCCGCGGCAGAACATTCCGCAATTTGGCAGCTATGGCGGCCGAACTCCGATGGGCCATTTTCCCTCCTTCGCCGCTCGGTCCGACAGGTTTCTGGCCAGGCCGAGTTCACTTACGCGTCAACGTCTCGACAGTCGCGTAAGGTGCAATCGAGGGGAAGGTCCGTTAGGGTACCCTTTGGTCCCTTATATACGGGTTTTGCGCACGACCAACGAAAAGAATTACGCTTTGGCTATTGAGCGTAATTCTTGGCCTGAGCCGTCAGCGGGGCCCGAAGCGGATGACGGCCTTGCTCAAGGGGACGAGGTCCCGGCGGTACTGGCGGTGGACGTCGGCCACGGCCTGGTCGGCGGCCCGGCGCAGCTCGGCGATCTCGCCGTGGAGGCGAACGATCTCGTCCCGGGCGCAGTCGAGCTCCTCCTCCAGGGCGATGATCCGCTTGACCCCGGCCAGGCTCACGCCCTCGTTGGTCAGCTCCTGGATCCGCTGGAGGCGGTGGATGTCGCGGTCGGAGTAGCGCCGGGACCGGCCGACCGTCCGCTGTGGCTCGACCAGCCCCTTGCGCTCGTAGATCCGCAGGGTCTGAGGATGGACCCCGGCCAGTTCGGCCGCGACCGAGATGACGTAGAGCGCCCGCTCGTCCCTACGACCCGATACGGGTCCGCCGCCGCTCGCCCTGTCGCCGTCATTGGCCATGTTTGTCACACCCCTAGGTGGGCTCGTGGGTTGGCGGACTCCGTGGCGGCCAGCGCCTCGACCGCCTGGCGCTGCTCGTCGGAGAGGCTCTGGGGCACGACGACGTCCACCGTGACCAGGAGGTCGCCGGAGCCGGCATTCGCCTTCGGCATGCCGCGGCCGCGGACGCGCAGCGTCTTCCCCGACGCCGTCCCGGGCGGGATGCGGACCGTCACGGAGCCGTCGAGCGTCGGGACCTTCACCTCGGCGCCGAGGGCGGCCTCCGAGAACCACACCGGCACCCGCAGTGACAGGTCGTCGCCCCGGCGCCCGAAGAGGGGGTGGGGCGCCACGTGCACGGTGACGTACAGGTCTCCGGGCGGGCCGCCGTTGCTGCCCGGCGTGCCCTTGCCCTTCACCCGGACGCGCTGTCGGTCGGCCACGCCGACCGGGATGCGGACCTTGACCTCCCGGGTACGGGTCTCGGCCCCGCCGCCGCCGCAGGTCGGACAGGGCTTCTCCACCACCCGCCCGCTCCCGCCGCAGCGGGGGCAGATCTGGGAGAAGGAGAACGGGCCCTGGTCGACGGCCAGCGTCCCCACCCCGTTGCACTGCGGGCAGGTCTGGGGAACGGTGCCGGGGGCGGCACCCGTCCCGCCGCAGGTGTGGCAGGGAGCGGCCCCGGTCAGCTGGACGGCGATGGTGGCGCCCCGCACGGCATCGTCGAAGGCCAGGTGGACCTCGGCCTCGAGGTCGCCGCCCCGGCGGGGCCCGGCGCCGGGCTGGCGGGTTGTCTGACCCCGCCGCCCCCGGCCGCCGAAGATGTTGCCGAGGATGTCGCCGAGACCGCCGATGTCGCCGGTGTCGAAATGGATGTTGCCGTCGCCGCCGGGGAAGCCGCCGCCCGGCCCGCCGGCACCGCCGAAGCCGCCCGCACCGCCGAACGGGTTGGCGCCCGACCCGGCCATCGACCGGACCTCGTCGTACTCCTTGCGCTTGGCGGCGTCGCCGAGGACGTCGTAGGCGGCCGAGACTTCCTTGAACTTGTCCTCGGCCTCTTTTTTCCCGCCGTTGGCATCAGGGTGGTGCTGCTTGGCCAGCTTCCGGTAGGCGCGCGTGATCTCCTTCTCGGTCGCCCCTTTCGGGAGCCCGAGCACGGCGTAGTAGTCCTTCTCGAACCACTCCCGCTGAGGAGCCATCGCCTACGTAGCCACCTTCACCATTGCCGGGCGCAGCACCCGGCCCTTGAGGCGGTACCCGGCCCGCACGACATCGCGCACCCCCGGGTCGCCGCCTTCGCCTTCCACGTGCATGACCGCCTCGTGCTCCTCGGGGTCGAACGGCTTCCCGAGGGCCTCGATGCGTTCCAATCCCGCCTTCTCCAGTGCTCCCAACAACTCGCCGTAGACGAGCTCGACCCCTTTGCGCAGCCGCTCGGCGCCAGATTCGGACGAGATGGGGCCGGCGCTGCCGAGGGCCAGCTCGAAGGCGTCGAGGACGGGCAGCAGCTGCTCGATGAGGCCGGCGGTGGCCCGCTCGAGGTGGGCGGTCTGGTCCCGCAGCATCCGCTTGCGGTAATTGTCGAACTCCGCCTGGGTCCGCTGGAGATGGGCCAGGTACTCGTCGCGCTCGGCCGTGAGCCGGGCCAGTGCATCGCCTCCGGCGTCGATCACGATCTCCGTGTCGGTCTCGTCGAGCAGCTCGCCCTCCACCACGACGTCGCCTGAATCCGTCGGGTCCGGGGCGGTGTGGGCGAGCTCCTCGATCGGGTCTTGGGAGGGGACGGCGTCCGGAGAGCCGTCCCCGCCCGACTCATGGGTCGGCATGGGTTACGCCCCCCGGCCCTCGTCGACGATCTCGGCGTCGGCCACCTCTTCCTCGGCCGCCGAATCGCCCGCCGCCGAACCATCGCCGGGAGCGCCGCCGCCGGTACCGCCGGTACCGCCCTGGGCGGTGGCCGCGGCCTGCTGGTAGAGGCGGGAGGCGAAGTTCTGGCTGGCCGAGATCAGGCTCTCGTGGGCCTTCTTGATGGCGTCGAGGTCGGTGCCGGCCATGGCCTCCTTGACCGACTTCAACGCATCCTCGATGGCCGTCCGGTCCTCCGGCGTCGCCTTCTCGCCCTGCTCCTTGAGCAGCTTCTCGGTCTGGTAGACGAGCGTGTCGGCGTTGTTGCGGACCTCGGCCTCCTCGCGGCGCTTGCGGTCCTCCTCGGCGTGCGACTCGGCCTCCCGCATCATGCGGTCGATCTCGTCCCGGTTCAGCGCCGACTGGCCGGTGATCGTCATCGACTGCTCCTTGCCCGTGGCCCGGTCCTTGGCCGAGACGTGCACGATGCCGTTGGCGTCGATGTCGAACACCACCTCGATCTGGGGCACGCCCCGGGGGGCGGGCGGCAGGTCGACGAGCTGGAACTTGCCCAG
>JAUZEX010000025.1 GCA_030838815.1 Actinomycetota bacterium | reverse complement strand
GCGTGACGGTGATCTCGTTGGCGTTGCCACCGGTGAGAACCGTGTTCGGAGGCGGATTGGCGGGGACAGGGTTGGTGCCGGTCCCGGCCGCGTTCTGGATCTGGCCACCAGTGATCGTGACGTTCGGCGCCCCACCAGGGCCAGTGGCCGACTGGTTGAACGCGTCCGAGCGGCACACCGCCTGCACCCGGTTAGCGGAGAAGTCGGGCGGCGCGGGCAAGAGGACGCCGGCGACGATGGTGCCGCCCTGGACGTTGACCGCGGATATATCGGCGCTGCTCTGCGAGAACCCGTTGGGTCCGGGGACGTTGCCACCCGAGGTGGCGACGTTCTCTGCACCTGTCGAATAGCCGAGGCCCGTTTCGGACGGCTCAGACGCGGTGAGATTGCCGCCGTTCGGCGGAAGCGGCCCGGTGTCCGGTCGGGGACCGAAGCTGATCAGGCCCGGCGGAAGGGGGATCGCGGGAGGGTTGCCGATGAGCCCAACGGTGCGGCTGTTGCCCCACGCGCGACCGCTCACGGAGGTGACGTCGGCGCCCGCGGGGCCGCCGCTCACGACCAAGCCGATCGTCAGGCCTACCAGCGCCATCGTCGTCAGGGCTGCGAAGCCCTTCGCTGGCTTGCTCTTCAACTTGGCACTCTGCAGCCACCCGCCATGGCGCCTGCTGTGCAGTCGTCGGCCGTTCACCAACTACCTCCCTCGCCTAGCGCCCCCTGCCGGGAGCGCTGATTCGCCGGCAAAACCGACATCCAAAATCGGGACAGAGCTTACGGCATCTGTCCAGCTAGAAATGACTTTTCCCGCCCGCCGCGGGCACTTTCAGACTACAGGGGAGCGGCCAGGGAGGGTAACCAGCTTGGCCGGCGCCGCTCGAAGTCCGCGACCTCCCCGTCATGACGCTCCGTGAGGGCGATGTCGTCGAGGCCCTCGACCAGGCGATGCCGGGTGAACTCGTCCAGTGGGAACGAGGCCTCGAAGCCCACCCCGGGGGCGCTGATGGTCGCCCGTTCGACGTCGACCGTGAGCTCGAGAGCGGGATCCTCACGAACGGCGGTCATCAGCGTGTCGACCTCACCTTGGGTGAGTTGGACGGGCACCAGGCCCGCCTTGGTGCAGTTGTTGCGGAAGATGTCGCCGAACCGCGGGGAGATCACCGCCCGGAAGCCGTAGTCGAGCAGCGCCCAGACGGCGTGCTCCCGGGACGAGCCGGTGCCGAAGTTCGGGCCCGCGATCAGGATCGTTGCGCCAGCGTGCTCGGGCTTGTTCAGCACGAAGTTGCGGTCGTCGCGCCATTCGGCGAAGAGGCCGGCGCCGAAGCCGGTCCGTTCGACCCGCTTGAGCCACTCGCTGGGGATGATCTGGTCGGTGTCGACGTCGGACCGCTCGAGGGGGACGGCGGTCCCCGTCACGATGCGCACTGCGTCCATTCCTCGGCCTTCCCCTAGAGGTCTTCGGGCGTGGCGAAGTGGCCAGCGACAGCCGTAGCGGCGGCCATGGTCGGGGAAACGAGGTGGGTACGCCCGCCCCGACCCTGGCGTCCTTCGAAGTTCCGGTTCGACGTGGAAGCGCAGCGCTCGCCGGGGGCCAGCTGGTCGGGATTCATGCCCAGGCACATCGAGCAGCCGGGCTGGCGCCACTCGAACCCGGCGTCCAGGAAGACCCGATCGAGACCTTCTTGTTCTGCGGCCGCCTTGACCAGGCCCGATCCGGGCACGACCAGCGCCCGCATGCCCTTCCGCACCTTGCGGCCCCGGACGACGCCGGCGGCGGCACGCAGATCCTCGATACGGGCGTTGGTGCACGAGCCGATGAAGACGGTGTCCACGTTGATGTCCCGCATGGGCGTTCCGGGCTCCAGACCCATGTAGGTCAGGGCCCGTCGAGCCGCCTCCGCCTGTGCGGGGTCGCCGAAGGCGTCGGGGTCGGGGACGGCGCCGTCGAGGGGAACGACCTGGGCCGGATTGGTGCCCCACGAGATGTAAGGAACCAGGCGCGACCCGTCGATGACGACCTCTTTATCGAAGGCGGCGTCCTTATCTGTGGCCAGGGAGCGCCACTCGTCGAGCGCCTTCTCCCATGCCGCACCCTTCGGTGCGTGCGGCCGACCGTCGAGGTAGGCGAACGTCGTGTCGTCGGGTGCGATCATGCCGGCGCGGGCACCGGCCTCGATCGACATGTTGCACACGGTCATCCGCCCCTCCATCGAGAGCGCCTCCAGCACCGGGCCGCGGTACTCGATGACGTGGCCGACGCCGCCGCCCGTGCCGATGGTGCCGATGATCGCCAGGATCAGGTCCTTGGCACTGACGGCCGCGGGGAGCTCGCCCTCGACGGTGACCGCCATCGTCTGCGGCCGTTGCTGCGTGAGGGTCTGCGTCGCGAGGACGTGCTCGACCTCGCTCGTGCCGATGCCGAACGCGAGGGCGCCGAAGGCCCCGTGGGTGGAGGTGTGGCTGTCGCCGCAGACCACGGTCATTCCGGGCTGGGTCAGACCAAGCTCGGGCCCGATTATGTGGACGATGCCTTGATTGAGGTCGCCCATGGCGTAGAGCCGGATCCCGAACTCCTCGCAGTTCTCCCGCAGCACGTCGATCTGGCGGGCCGAGATCGGGTCGGCGATCGGGCCGGTGATGTTGGTGGTGGGGACGTTGTGGTCCATCGTCGCCACCGTGAGATCGGGGCGCCGTACGCGGCGCCCCGCGAGCCGCAGGCCCTCGAACGCCTGTGGCGAGGTGACCTCGTGCACGAGGTGCAGGTCGATGTACAGCAACTCGGGCTCACCCTCGGCGGCGCGCACCACGTGGCTGTCCCACACCTTCTCGCTGAGGGTCTTGCTCATCGGGAGGCCCTGGTGCGGGAGGTGACGGACGCGCACGCGTCGAGCAGCACCGGGACGAACTTGTTGCCGACATTGCCGGCGGCGTCGTGATCGGCATCGACGACATGGACGGTTGCGCCCGGGATCGCGGCGGCGAGCTTCTCCTGCCGGTGGACCGGGACCAGCCGATCGCGCGCGGTCACGACCACCGCCGTGGGGACGTCGACCTCGCCGATCCAGGCGTGGGACGAGAAGCGCATCAGCGAGGTTGCTGCCCCGAGCACGGTGGCCGGGTCGTTCCGGCGAAGCTCGGAGATCGCCCACTGGCGGACGGGATGGTCGTCGATGTTGAGGGGCAGGGCTCGGCTCATCGCC
>JAUZEX010000756.1 GCA_030838815.1 Actinomycetota bacterium | reverse complement strand
CGGTCCTGCGGCGAACGGTCCTGCGGGGAGCGGGCCGGCCGCCACCGGGCCGGGACAGCCGACCGGGCCGGAGGCAGAGCGGTGAGCGCGGTGCGGGCCGGAGCCGTCGGCGTCAACGGGGAAGCGGCGCCCGGGGCTGGCATCGAGCGCTACACGTTCGCGGAGCGGGTGGTCCACTGGTTCGTGGCGCTGACGTTCATCGCCCTGATGCTGTCGGGCTTCGCCCTCGGCTACCCCCGGGCCTATTTCCTCTCTGGCCTGTTCGGGGGCGGCCAGACGATGCGGTTCCTCCACCCCTGGTTCGGCGTCGGCTTCACGGTCGGGCTCCTGTGGATGCTGGGGGCGTGGCACCGCAACATGCGCATGAACGCCGGCGACCGGGAGTGGGTCCGACGGCTGAAGACCTACACGGGCAGCGGCCACACCGGCCTCGACACCGGCCGCTTCAACGCCGGTCAGAAGGGCTACTACTGGTTCTCGGTCGTGCTGGGCCTGGTCCTGTTCGTGACGGGTCTGCCGCTGTGGGGCGGGTTCCTGGGCGGGGCGGCCGGCATCCACCATGTCGCCCGCTTCCTGCACCACGGCACGTTCCTGCTCATGGTCGGCGGCTTCATCATCCACGTCTACATGTCGACCGTGATGTTCCCGGGCACGATGGCGGCCATGACCACCGGCCGGGTGACCCGGGCCTGGGCCGCCTTCCACCACCCGGCCTGGTTCCGGGACCGCGAGCGCCGAGCCGGCGCCTCCCGGTGACGCCGGGTTCGTCCGTCGCGTTCGTCAGCGGGCCGTGCGGCTCCTCGGCCCCGGGTCTGTTCGGCGCGGCTCGCCACGGCGGCGGGGGCGGGTGACGTTCGGGCGTGGCGCCCGCCGGGGCGGCCCGGGCGACTTCGAAGCCCGCCTCGCCCGGGCGGAGCAGCTCTTGGCCGCCCCCGGTGGCGGGGGCGGCGCGGCCGGGCCGCTGGCGCTGGTGGGGTCGGTGGTGCGGTTCCAGGCCGGACGGGCCACGGCGCCGGCGGTGGTGGCGGCCGCCGGCGCGGTGGCCGCCGGAGCCGACCTGCGCCGGGCCGCCGGACGGTTCCCCCTTCTGGACCTCGACGCCGCCATCGCTCCGATCGCGGCCGAGATCCCGGTGGCAGTCGTCAGTCTCACCGGGGTGGACGTTGGAGCCTCCGGTGCCGCCGGACCGGCCGGCTCGCACGCCGGACTGGCGGGCTCGCACGCCGGACTGGCCGGCTCGAACGCCGGGGGCGCCGGGGGGGCCGGAGGGGGCGGGTCCGGAGGTGGGAGCGGCGGTGTCGGCCTCCCCGAACCTCTGATTGCGGCCGGCCTGGCGCTGGCCTCGGCCGGTGAGGAGGAGCGGGCGGGGTTGGTGGAGGCGTGGCTGGAGGACCCCGCCGGGCCGGAGGCGGTGCTCGGGTTCTGGGTTCGGGTGGCGGCGGCCCCGGTCCTGGAGTTGGCTCGGGCGGCGGTGGCCACACCGGGCCGTGACGACTGGAGCGGCGCCGCCTGCCCCGCCTGCGGCGGGCTGGCCCAGGTGTCGGTCATCGCCGAGGAATCGGGCGAGTTCATGGGCGGCTCGCCCCGGTCGCTGGTGTGCGGCCGCTGCGCCGGCTGGTGGACCTTTCCCCGGGCGATCTGCGCCTGGTGCTCGGAAGCCGATCCCCGCCGCCTCCCCTCCTTCGTTCCCGACGAGCGGCGGGCCGTGCGGATCGACGGCTGCGAGACCTGCAGCTGCTACGTGAAGACGTTCGACCTCCGCGAGGCCGGCGGCGCCGAACTGGTGCCCCTCGTCGACGACGTCGCCACCGTCGCCCTCGACCTCTGGGCCCACGACCAGGGCCTGGCCCGCCCCCTGGTCTCCTTCGCCGGGGTCTGAGCCCGCCCGGCGGCGGATTGGCGCCGGCCGGCCGGAGCGGGCACAGTCGATGGATGGCGGCTGGGAATGCCTGGACGATCGTGGAGGGCGGCGGGCCTGTCGTCGCCTGCGCCGTCCACGCCGGGAACCAGGTCCGGGCTGAGGCGCTGCGCCACATGGCGATCCGGCGCCGGCAGCGGTTCGTGGAGGAAGATCCCTACACCGACCAACTCACCGACGTGGCCGGCACCAGCGTCGTCGTCCACCGGTCCCGCTTCGAGGTCGACCTGAACCGGGCCCGGGAGCGGGCTGTGTACCGTAATCCCGGCGACGCCTGGGATCTGACCGTGTGGCGGACGCCGCTACCGGCGGCGGTGCGGGAGCGGTCGCTGCGCCTCTACGACCGGTTCTACGCCGACCTGTTCGCCGTGCTGAAACGGGCCGGCACCGGCGGCCGGCCGTTCGTGGTCCTCGACCTCCACAGCTACAACCACCGCCGGGGCGGGCCGGAAGCCCCGCCCGCCGACCCGGCCGGCAACCCGGAGATGAACATCGGCACCGGATCACTGGACCGGGAGCGGTGGGGCGGCCTCGTCGACCGCTTCGCCGCCGACCTCCGCACCGTCGACGTCGCCGCCCGGGGGATGGGGGGTGTCCCCCCGACAGGGGCGGCGGGAGCCGCCAAAGAACGCCCCCTCGACGTGCGGGAGAACATCCGCTTCCGGGGCGGCCACCTCTCCCGCTGGGTCCACGCCGCCTTCCCCGGCCAGGGCTGCTGCCTGGCCGTCGAGGTGAAGAAGTTCTTCATGGACGAGCACACCGGCACCGTCGACGAACCCCTCTGGACCGGTGTGCATGCCGCCCTGGCCGCCGCCGTCCCCGGGGTCCTCGACGAGCTCGACGCGCTGCGGACCGTCCGCCGGTTGCGTCGCCGCCGTACCGCCGTCGCCTGACACCGACGCGGCCGAGTCGCCTGAAGCTTCACTGGCCGGGGTGAACGCGATCGGCGGACGGGCGAACGTACGATTCCGGATGGATGGTGCTGTATCCGTGGATCTTCATCGAGGCAGAGGGGGAGTCAGAACATGCTCAACAGTCGAATCCGCCGACTCGCCGTCATGGTGGCCGCCGCCGTGGCGCTTCCGCTGCTCGGAGCCGGCAGTGCCGTACAGGTCGGGAAGGTTCCGGCCAAGGGCCTGGCGCCGTTGTGCCTGCTCAGCCCCACGTCGCCGGACTGCAAGGACGGAATCATCAGCTGACGCCGGTCCGGTGGCACAGGCCGGTCGCGTCCCGGGCCGGTCAGGCGACGGCGCTGACGCCGTCCGCCTCGAGGGCGCCGAGCAGGCGGGCCTTCACCGTGGCGGCGTCGGCTTCGGCGCTGGCGATGTCGCCGGCCAGGACCATCAGGTTCATCCCGGTGCCCTCCATGAGGCGGCAGGGGGCGAGGACGACGGCGCCCGTCCGCCCGTCGCTGGGCCGGAACAGCTGGGGGCCGATGGCCTCGAGCACACCCGGCAGCGGCTGGGGTGCCATGCGCAGCCCTGAGCGCTGCACGATGACGAACGGCCGCCGCTGCCAATCGCCCACCAGCCGGTTGGCGGCGGTGAGGGCGATCGACACGCCGCCCCACCGGCCATTGGCGTCGACCCAGTGGACGGCGGCCGACTCGAGGTCGGCCCCGGTCAGCACGGCGTCGAAGCTGCACCGGCCGAGGTAGCCGAGCTGCTGGAAGAGCAGGGCCAGCCGCACGGCCTCGCCGGCAAGGCGCTGTTGCCATTCAGGTGGCAGCCATGTCGGGGCGGCGCCGACGAACGTCCCCCGGGCCCCTTTGAGCACCTGGCTGAAGACGCCTTCCACCACGGGGAGGCCGTCACCCCGGGCCGGCACCCACAGCTGGACCGACGGGCTGTCGACGACCGGGTCGCTCCAGGCGCCGACCAGGAGGGGAAACGTCCAGCCCCGGCCGGCCCGGCCGGTCCGGGCCCAGACGTGGGCCAGGAGCCGGTCGTGGTCGAGATCGGCCACGTCCGCCGAGTCGAGGACGACGTTGCCGACACCGCCGGCGCTGTCGGGCATCTTCACCACCAGGCGACCGTGCCGCTTGGCCAGGACGTGGAGGGCGTCGGTGAGCTCGAAGGCGTCGGCCGCCCAACCGGTCTCGGGCAGGGAGTCGGGGCCGAGGACCTCGGCCACCCGGCGGGAGAACCACGCCTTGTCGTTGACCCGGGCGGCCAGCCTCGGCGGCGGTGCGAGCACGGAGACGTCGACGCCGGCCTGTTCGGCCACCGCCTCGGCCAGCCGCCAGGCGGCGGCGGTCGACAGGTAGGGGATCACGGTGAGGCTGCCGCCCTCCCGGGCCCGTCGCACGAGCCGGGTCATCGACGCCGGGTCGGTCCGCAGCGCATCGGGCAGCGCTCCGCCCGGCCCACCTTCGGGGCGGGGGAGGACGTCAACCTCGCCCAGGCGCAGCGTGTCGCGGGCGTAGGCCTCGAAGTCCGCAACCCGTTGTCCGCCAAGGGCGAGGATGTCGCCGTCCTCGGCCAGGAGGAGCGAGCGGTACTCGAGCGCCGACGGTACGGCGGTGGTGAACAGCGGGATCTCGCCGTGGTCCTCGAAGATGAGGGCGGGGCCGTCGCCGGCGCCCTGGCCGACCCGGCCGCCGTCGCCGGTCGGGGCAGGCAGGTGAAGCCCCCGAGCGTCGTCGGCCAGCGCCGCATCCCGGTCCCGCAGCTCGTCGGCCAGCGCCGCGATGCGGCGTTGCTCCGCCTCGCCCACCGTGACCGGAATCTGTTCGACGACCGGCAGCGAAGGACGGACCCGCCAGACCCGCTTCACGGCGTCCGGGCGCGGGCTCACCGTGCCCGCGGCCGCGCCGCCGCCCCCAACCGTCATCATTCCCGTCCCGAATCTCGAAGTGTTTGAACAAGGGCACCAGCAGAGAGCCGTCTCCGGTCGTACCCTCGACGCACGGGGTGGGCGGCGTTCCAGAGTGTGACGGATCGCGCCCCGTCCGACTAGTGGGAAATGGCCCCGCCGGGCAGAATCATTCGCCCAAATCTCCGGGGTGCTGACGGCCGCCCCCCGGCCCGGTTACGGGCGGGTGAGCAGGCGGGTGCGGACGGCGTCGTCAGTGGCGCAGTCGATGGCCGACCAGGCCATGGCGACGGCGCCGTCGGCGATGGCGCGGTCCGCGGCGGCAGTGGCGCAGGCGGCCGTGAACTCGGGTTGGTGGTTCACCGCCGGCAGCGAGTCGACGCCGATGGCGGGGTGGATGGACGGGATGGCCAGCGACACGTTCCCCATGTCGGTCGACCCCGCCGCCCGGGGGTCGAAGGGCGGGAAGGTGCGGCCGAGGGCTTCGGCGTTGCGGCGGTAGGCGGCGGCGACGGCTGCGTCATGGTGCATCTCCGCATAGCACTCGTGGCGGGGCATCACGTCGAGGCTGGTGCCGGTGGCCAGCGCCCCGGCCTCGAAGCATCGCATCACCCGCTCCCGCATGAGCTCGAAGTCCGCCACCGTGGCCCCCCGGATGATGTACTCCGCCTCGGTGTGGGCCGGCACGATGTTCGGGGCCTCCCCGCCGTGGGTGACGATGCCGTGGACCCGGTCGCCGGCGTGGATGTGCTGGCGGAGCAGACCGATGGCCACGCTGGAGACGGTGAGGGCGTCGGCGGCGTTGAGGCCCAGCTCGGGGAAAGCGGAGGCATGCGCTTCCTTGCCGGTGTAACGGATGCGGAACTGCTGGGCGGCGATGATGGGCCATTCGGCGATGTCGATGGGGGCGGGGTGGGTCATCATCGCCAGGTGGGCCCCGTCGAAAGCGCCGCCCTGGAGAAGCAGGATCTTCCCCCCGCCACCCTCCTCGGCCGGGGTCCCCATCACCCGGACCGTCAGCCCGAGGTCGTCGGCCACCTCGGCCAGGGCGACGCCGGCGCCGACCGCGGTGGCGGCGATGATGTTGTGACCGCAGGCGTGCCCGATCCCGGGCAGGGCGTCGTACTCGGCGCAGACCACCACGTGGAGCGGCCCCGACCCCGCCGTCGCCTGGAAGGCGGTGGGCAGGTCGCAGAGCCCCGAGTCGACCGCGAAGCCGTACCCGTCGAGCGCCTCGCCGAGCCAGGCGCAGGCCCGCTCCTCCTCCCACTTGGTCTCGGGGTGGGCGTGGATGCGATGGCTGAGGGCCACCATCTCTCCCTCGACCCGCTCGAACGCGGCCCGGGCGGCGGCCTTGGCGTCGGTGGACATGCACGCGAGCCTACCGGGGAGTTTCACCTGCCTCCCCTGGCGCGGGGGTCTCGTCCCTTCGTCAGTGCGGTGTGGCGACGCGGACGACGGCCCGCGTCAGTGACCCGGCTTCGAGGTCGGGCAGCGCCGTGTACTGCGCCCCCATGGCCTCGGCCAGGTCCCGGGCCAGCCCGAGGCGCAGGTCGGTGTCCTCGGCGTCGACGACGAGGGCTTCGATTCCGGCGGCCGCGATCTCGGCCGCCGCGGCCAGCGCCGCCTGCGTCGGCCCGACCTTGATCCCTCCGGCGGTCGACCGGCCCGCCGACGTGGCCCGCCCGTCGGTCACGACGACGATGACCGGGCGGCGGTCGGGGTCGCGGCGCAACGCCGAGCGGGCGACGTCGAGGGCCGCCCGCAGGCCGGGCCCGAGCGGGGTGCGGCCGCCCGTTGGCAGGTCGGCGAGGCGGGCCCGGGCCACCTCGACGCTGCCCGTCGGCCGGAGCGCCACCCGGGCCTCCTCGCCGGCGAAGGTCACGAGCGCCACCCGGTCGCGCCGCTGGTAGGCGTCGAGCAGGAGGGAGACGGCGGCGCCCTTGGCCGCCTCCATGCGGCTGGTCGCCCCCATGGAGCCGGAGGCATCGACGCACAGCACGACCAGGTTGGCCGTGCGCGCCTCCCGAACCGCCTGGCGGAGATCCGCCCGCTGCACCACGGGGCCCGCCGCCGGAGTCGTCGGCCCCGAGACCGTGCGACGGGCGGCGGCGGCCTGCACGGTGGCGGCGACGGCGACGTCGGTCACTCCCTCGGGGGACGGGCGAGCGGCCACGATCCCGCCCCGTTCGGCCGGACCCCGGTTGCGCCGCCCCAGCACGCCGGACGGCCTTTGTGTTTTCAAGGTCAGGAATCCACCCGCTCCGGGTGCGACCGGTCGGTCGGGGCCCGCCCCGTCGCCTGCACCCGGTGGCCGGCCGGTCGCCGGCGCGCCGGCCGCCTGCCCGTCGGGCGGCGCGGCTCCGGGCCCGGTGCGGACGTCGGGCCCGTCCGCGTCCGGCGGTCGAGGTCCGTCGGGATCGTCGGGCTCCGACGCACCGGAGTCGGCCCGACCCCGGTCGGCCCCGTCCGGCGCCGGGGGTGCGGCGCGCTCGAGGGCGGCCTCGAGCTCTTCGGCGGACAGGCCCGGGGCGTCGAGGGGGCCCCGGCGGCGGCGGTGGGCCAGGGCGAGCGGCGCGAGGCGGACGACGTCGTCGGCGGTCGCCTCCTTGCGCCCCTCCAATGCGGCGAGGGCGGCCACGCCCCGGGCCAGGACGAGGTCGGCCCGGAGGCCCTCGGCGTCGAGTTCGACGCACAGCCGGCTGGTCATTGCCAGCACGTCGTCGGGGACGGCGACGTCGCCCAGCATCGCCGTTGCGCCGGCGATGGAGCTCCGCAACGCCTCCTCGTCGGCGGCGAACCGCTCGGCGAACCCACCGGCGTCGGCGTCGAAGGCCAGCCGGCGGCGGACCACCTCCGTCCGCAGCTCCGGATCGCGGGGTGCCCGCACCTCGACGGCGAGCCCGAACCGGTCGAGGAGCTGGGGCCGCAGCTCGCCCTCTTCGGGGTTCATC
>JAUZEX010000855.1 GCA_030838815.1 Actinomycetota bacterium | reverse complement strand
GCGCCTCCGGGGGCGGAGTCAACAGGGTCGCCAGTGAGTCGGTGGTTCCTACGCGGCGTCGGGCGGTTGCAGGCGGGGGCGGGTTGATGCGGGAGCGGACAGGTACTTGCGGTCAGAAGGGGTGGGGCCGAGCCCCGCTGTCCTCCTCTCTGGGCAGGGCAGGCCCGGTGTTCCTCGCCGGCGTGTTGGCCGTCGTCGGCGTGTGGCAGCCCGCGGGCGCTTCCGCGGGGCCGGCGGCCCGGCGGCCCGAACGCCCGAACGGGGCGGATGAGAGCCGCCATCACGGCAAGGAGCAGAAGGAGGGTGCGGATGACCAGCCCGGCGGCAGCAAAGCGGGCCACGGGAACGGAGAAGGACCGAGAACTGCCAACCGCCCCGGCCCCGGACGCAGCCCGCGAGCCGCCAATGGACCCCTCCGCGGCAAGCCCAGCGGCACGCCTGGCTCCGGCAGCAGCGGAAGCGGACCGAACTCCGACACCGGCGGAGGTGAACGCGCTGCCGGCGGCAATGGAAGCGGAGCGAACCCCGGCGGCTGGAACGGAGGCGCCCCGCCCGCCGGTTGCCCCCGTAGAAAGGGCGGCAGAGCCGGTGGTGGTCGTTGTGACAGCGGTGGCGGCGGGGGTCGCCGGGGCGGCCCGAGCGGCCCGAGCGGCCCGAGCGGCGGAGGTACTCCCGACAGCGGGCGATTCGCGGACGGCCGGCGCCCATCCGCCGGAACCGGCGGCGCCGACGGGGGGAGCAGCGGAGGTGCGGGGGGCGGCGGAAACGGCGACAACGGGGCTGGAAACAGTAGCGACGCCGGACCGGCGAACGGGAGCGACGCCGCACCGGCGAATGGGAGCGGCGCCGGACAGGCACCTGGGAGCCCCGCCGGGCAGGCAAACGGGAGCCCCGCCGGGCAGGCAAACGGCGTTCGGGACGGGAGCGGCGACGGCTTCGGGAGCGATGCCGGGAATGCGGCCGGGCCCGGGAGCGGCGGCCGGTCCGGGAGCGGGGGTGGGCCTACCATTGGGAACGGGTCGGGGAGTGCCGGGAACGTGAGCCCGCCGGGGCGCGGGCCGGGGAAGGGGGCAGGGGCCCCATCGCTGCCGAACACGGGAGCCCCGGAACCGCGGGCGAGCGCGGGGCCGGCGTCACGGACGCGAGGCCCGATGGCCCGGACGGGCGAAGAGGTTGCCGAACCTGTCGGGCTGGCACTCCTGCTGACCCTGCTCGGAGCGACGCTCCGGCTAGGGAGCCGACGCAGGCGCGGTCGCCGATGAAGCCAGCCCGTCTCATCGGCTGCCGCGAGCTTCTGGTCGGCTGAAGTAACAGTTCGGCTGAAGTAACAGTGAGGAATGCTCCCATCGGGTGCCCCTTTTGCCATACCGTTGCGCCGTGGAGCCGCACACGATGAGCGAGTCGGTTGTGCCCGGCAGCCGCAGGCGGGTCAGGGCGGGTCTTGTGGCCGCCCTCGTCACGGTGGTCGGTGCCTCGGCGCTGGCGGTTGTGGCCACGCGGTCCGACGGGGGGGCCGGTGGGGCGGCCGTGGCCGCCGCCGTCCGACCGGTGGTGGCGCCGTCGCCGACCATGATCCCGCCGGCCACCGAGGCCCCGGCCCCCGCGCCAGTGGCGACGTCGTCGTCGACTACGACCATGACCACGACGGTCGCGCCGCCACCGGCGCCGCCGCTCCACGTCGCCGCTGCCCGTCCGCCGGCTCCACCGCCGGCGCCACTCACCCTCACGACCGCACTGCAACAGGCGCTGGGCGGCATGTCGGGCTGCCTCATCATCCAGGACGACGGCGCCACGATCTTCGACCGCGACTCCGGCTCCGCCTTCGTCCCTGCCTCGAGCCAGAAGCTCCTCGTGGCCGCCGCCGCCCTGTCGCGGCTCGGGCCCGACTTCCGGTTCGAGACCAGGGTGGTGGCCGCCCATCCCCCGCAGGACGGTTCCGTGGACGACGCCTGGCTCGTCGGCGCCGGCGACCCCTACCTGGCCACGCCGGAGTACGTCGGCTACCTGGCCACGAAGGTCCGCACCGCCGACCTGCCCATGACCCCGATGGCGATCCTGGCCGATGAGCTCGTCGCCCGAGGCGTGCGGGCCATCCCCGGCGGCCTGCACACCGACGAGTCCCGCTACGAGCCCCAGCGCTCGGTGCCGTCGTGGAAGGCCTCGTACGTCACGGAAGCCGAGGTCGGCTCCCTCGGCGCGCTCACCGTCAACGAGGGGCTCGCCTCGTGGGGCCCGTCCCAGACGGTGGCCTCCGATCCAGCCGTCAGCGCCGCCACCGCCCTCGGCCGGCTGCTCGGCGATCGGGGAGTCGCCCTTCCGGCACCCACGGCCGGCGGCACCGCCCCGCCGCGGTCCGTCGTCCTCGCCACGGTGCGATCGGCTCCCCTGGCCCAGATCGTGGCTGGCATGCTGCGGGCCAGCGATAACTACGTGGCCGAGATGCTGGTCAAGGAGCTCGACCACCAGTACGGTGGGCCCGGCCTCACCGCCGGCGGGACCGCCCGGGTCCTCGAGGAGGACGGGCGCCTCGGCGTGCCCGTCGAGGGCGTTCACCTCGGCGACGGATCAGGGCTCGATGTCGGGAACCGGGCCACGTGCCGGGCCCTGCTCGGGGCCCTCAACCTGTCCCGGCTCGAGCCGTTCAGCGTCCTCGATTCCGGACTGGCCATCGCTGGTCACACGGGCACGCTGGCCAAGCGCTATGTCGGCTCGCCCGCCGACGGCCGCCTGGCAGCCAAGACGGGCTGGATCAACGGCGCGGCAGCGATGGTCGGCCGCATCGCCGGCCAGCCGACCCGGCGCTTCGCCTTGATCGTCAACGGCCAGTTCGGATGGCCGGCGGCCCAGGCGATCGAGGACCGGATCGTGGCTCTCCTCACCAGCGGCCTGGCGCTCTGAGCTGCGCCCCAACGCAGCCCCGTCAGGCGGTGTCGCCCGACGTCCACTGCGGCCAGGTGAGGTTCCAGTCGGACATCCCAGGGTCGTAGAGCTTCGGCTTCGCGGTCGAGTTCACCACGTCGACCACGTCCCCGCGCTGCGTGAAGTCGTAGAACCACTTGGCGTCGGCGGTGCTGGCGTTGATGCAGCCGTGTGAGACGTTCTGCTTCCCCTGCGCCCATACCGACCACGGCGCGGCGTGCACGAACGTGCCGCTGTACGACAGCCGCGTCGCCCAGGCGACCTTGCGGTAGTAACCCCCCGGACCGTTGCGGGGAATGCCGATGGTCGTCGAGTCCATCGTGACCTGGCTCGACTTCTCCAGCGCCAGATGGACGCCATTGTGGGTCGGGTAGCGCTTCTGGCCGATGCTGACGGGAATCACCTTCACGACCTGGCCGTCGGCGGTCACGGTCATCTGGTGCGTGTCGGCGTCGATGGTGCTGAGGTGGGCGGCGCCGATCCGGAAACGGATGGTGCGCTCCTCGGCCCCCGAGGCGTCGCCGACCTGCAGTCCCCTCAGGTCGCTGTGGAGGGTGACCTCGGTGCCCGGCTGCCAGTAGACGGCCGGCCTCCAGTGGATACGGGCGGGGGTGATCCAGCGCCAGGCGCCCTCGACCGGGGGACTGGTGGTGACGGAGAGCCGTTGCTCCACTGCCGGGCGGTCGGCAGCCGCCACTGGTCGGTCGAAGGTCACGACGGCGGGCATGCCGATGCCGACGACCTCGCCGTCGCCGGGCGACAGGGTGGCGTGGAGCACGGCGCTCGGCGCCGACGACATCACTGTCAAAGTCTGGTCGAACGGGCGCTGGTCGGTGCCGATGGCCGAGACCCGCACCGTGTACGTCGTGCGGGGGACGAGGGGCTCGCTGCTCTGCCAGGCCGCGCCGTCGGCGGCCAGGTCACCCGGGACCGCCTGGCCTTGCGGATCCTCGACCGCGACGCCGGTCAGGGTGGCGTCGGCGACGCCCACCCGGAGCGGGACGTCCGACGGGACCGTGCCCGTCTGATCGGCGCCCAGCGAGACGGCGGGCGAGGCCGGCTCAGCTGCGGGGCCCGGCCGGGCCGAGGTCGACGCCGCGGCCGGGAGCGGCTGCCGGTCCCCGGTGGCCGCCTCTGACCCCCCGACGAAGCGCACGGCGCTGACGGCGGCCAGGGCCACCACGGCCAGGAGCGCAACTCGGTATCGGGTTCTCGGCATTCGCTCGTCCTCCGGCCTGACGTCGGCCCCCGTCACCATCCTGGCCGCGGACAGCCGCCGCCGCCAGACCGAAGCACTTGCGTAAGCAAAAACTGTCTCTCCGGCTAGGTGCGTCCGCCGCTCGATGCCGGACGGCGACCACGGGCCTCACGGGCCGAGCAGGCGCGGTGGCTGTGGCATTCTTGGCCGATGCGACCATTGGCGGTGCACCACGTGTCGATCAACGTCGCCGACGTCGACGCGGCGCTCGACTTCTATACCGGCGTGCTCGGGCTCGAGCAGCGCCCCGACCGCCCCGATTTCCCGATGGGCGGGGCGTGGCTCGACGCCGGCGGACAGCAGGTCCACCTCATCGAGGGCACTCCGCCCCCCGGGCTCGGCCAGCACTTCGCGTTGCTGGTGGAGGACCTCGACGACACGATCGCCGAGCTGCGCCGCGAGGGCATCGAGGTCAGCGACCCCCGCCCGGTCGGGCGCAGTCGCCAGGCCTTCGTCGCCGACCCGTCCGGGAACGCCATCGAACTCCACGAGGCCGGCGCCGCCTGACCCCAGGCGACCTCCTGGGGCCCGACCGGCGGGCGGGAACTGTCGACGGCAATACAGGAGCGGTGATGGCGAGGCTGATCTACGCGTCGAACATGTCGCTCGACGGGTGCACCGAGGACGAACGCGGCGCGTTCGACTGGGCTCCGCCGGACGACGACGTGTTTGCGTTCATCACCGACCTCATGCGGTCCGCAGGCACGTACCTCTACGGGCGGCGCATGTACGAGACCATGGCAGTCTGGGAGACCGACGCCGCTCTGGCTACGCAGTCGGACCTCATGGCCGACTACGCCAGCGCCTGGCAGGCGGCGGACAAGGTCGTCTATTCCTCGACCCTGGCCGCGACGTCCACGGCCAACACCCGGCTCGAACCGCACTTCGAGCCGAGGGCGGTACAGGACTTGAAGGACGCCGCCAGTCGCGACCTCATCGTGGGCGGCCCGAACCTCGCAGCGCAGGCTCTCGCGGCCGGGTTGGTCGACGAGCTCCGACTGTTCGTCTGGCCAGTCGTTCTGGGTGGGCGCAATCCCGCACTGCCAACCGGCACCCGCGC
>JAUZEX010000854.1 GCA_030838815.1 Actinomycetota bacterium | reverse complement strand
TGGGGACTCCACCTCAGCGCCCAGTGGGACATCCCTGTCAGTCGTCTGTGAACCGGCCGGATCCGTCGTTGTATCCCGAGCCGGGCCGTTGTAAGGTAGCCCTAATAAGGGATGCCTAAGATCAAATGTTAGAGGATATGAACACTTCGCCGATCGCAGCGCAGCCCGGGCACCGGGAGGTACCGGCGGGTTGGTTGCTCCAGGACGGGCCGGCCCTGTTGCGACGGGTGCGGGCTTTCGGTCGAGCCGCGGGCACCGACGAGACAGCGGTGGCGACCTCACTGCTCTGCCAGGCGTGGGCAGTGGGCGTCACCCGGGCGGCGATCGCCTGTCTCGTCGGTGCCCGACGGGTCCCCGACATGGCGTCCTCGAACACCGTCCTCCTCTTCGACGGCGAAGGTCGACCGTCCGGAGCAACGCCGGTCGCGCCCCGGTTCGCGGCGCTGGCGGGCGACGAAGAGGCCGAGTCCGACCCTCGAGCGGAGATCGTGGCCGACGACGACGCCCTGTTCGCCTGGACGCAGCACCGGCTGTTCGACGGCCATCTCGGCCCGCTGGTCGAAGCCCTCCACGAACTGGCTCCGGTCGGGCGGCGGCTGCTGTGGGGCAACGTGGCGGCCGCGGTGGCGGGCGGGTTCGCCGCCCTGTCGGCCCTTCCGACCCACCCCTTCGACCCCGAGCACCTGCTGCTCGAAGCGCCCCGCCTCCTCGACCGGCCCGGCTGCCCGACCGAGGGGCTGGCCGAGCTGTTCCCCGTCCCCCACGGCGGCGGGACCCGGCTGTTCGTGCGCCGCCAGACGTGTTGTCTCCGGTACCGGCTGTCCGACGCTCCCCCCACCTGCCTGTCGTGCCGCCTCCTCCCCGAGGCCGAGCGCGTCCGCCGGATCGGCCTCCGCCTCGCGGCCTCGGCGGAGGCCGAAACCGGCTGACCGCCTGTTCTCAGCCCCGGAGCCGTTGCCGGGCGCCGAGGAAGACCTGGGCGGGATGCGGGTGGTGGAGGAAGTCGTGGTGGGAGATCGACCAGCCGTAGGCGCCGGCGTGGTGGAACCACAGGAGATCGCCGGCCCGGAGCTCGCCGACCACCACGTCGCGGGCGAGCACGTCCTTCGGTGAGCAGAGCTCGCCGGCCACGGTGACCGGCCCGCCCGCCACGCCGGGCCGCGGGAAGGGGTAGGCCCACTCCTGCACCGGGATGACGGTGAACGGATGGCTGTGGCCCCACGACGCCGGCAGCCGGAAGTGGTGGGTGCCTCCCCGGACGACGGCGAAGGCGTGGCCGTGGTTGGTCTTCACGTCGAGAACCTCAACGACGTAGGCGCCGCAGGCGGCGACGAGAAAGCGGCCGCATTCGAAGCGGAGGCGGACGTCGGAAACGTCCGGAAGCGCGGCACAGAAGCCTCTCCAGTCGAAGGGACGGTCGAGGGCGGCGTAGTCCACGCCGATGCCGCCGCCGGCGTTCACGATGCCGGGCGGGAGCCCGGCGGCGGCGGCCCACTCCCCCGCCCGCGCCAGGTAACGGAGGACGAGGCGGGCGTGAGCCGGGGCGTCGTGGTGGTTGGACAGGCAGTGGAAATGGAACCCCACGAACTCGACGTGGGCGCAGCACCGGGCCAGGGCCAGCGCGTCGGGGACGTCGGCCTCGTCCATCCCGAACTGCGTCGGCCGCCCGGCCATGGCCAGCGTCGCCACCGGCAGCGGCCCGGCCAGGTTGACCCGCAGCGCCACCGGCAACGTCACGCCGAGCCCGGCGGCGACATGCTCGGCCCGCCGCAACTCGTGGATGCTCTCGACGTGGACGGCGGCGACCCCGGCCCGGGCGGCGGCGGCCAGGGCGGCATCGGTCTTCCCCGGCCCGCCGAAGACGATCGGAGTCCGCGGCGCCGCGGCCCGGACCCGGTCGATCTCCCCCGCCGAGCCGACCTCGAAGCCGGCCACGATGCCGGTCAGGGCGTCGAGGATCGGCCGTTCCGAGTTGGCCTTGACGGCGTAGAAGAGCTCGGCCCGGTCGGGGAGGGCGGCCACGGCGGCGGCGGCGTGGTCTCGGAGCCCGGCGAGGTCGTAGACGTAGGCGCAGACGGGCCCGTCGCTCCCGGCCCGCAAGTCGGCGACGACCTCGGGGTCAATCCGCATCGACACCGGCCAGCGGGTTGCGGACGTGCTGGAGGCGGACCTCGGTGTCGGGCAGGAGCCGCCGGGTCGTCAGCTGCTCCACTGCGACCTCCGGCGCCAGGACGTCGAAGCGGTCCGCCCGTCCCGCCAGGTCGGGGAAGCGGCGGCGGTGATCCTCGACGACGCGGCGGGCCAGGGCCCAGAAGCGTTCCTCGGCCAGCTCGAACCGGTCCTCCAGGAACATGGCCAGCTCGGCCAGGTTCACGAAGAACAGGCAGTCGTGGACGTAGTCGCGGACCTCCTCGTCGCTCTGTGCCTCCAGGTAGGAGTTGCGGTTGACGCGGAGGTGCTCCGGCGGCGTCGGGCGCAGCGCCGGACGGGCGGCCGGCTCGGCCAGACCCCCAGCGCAGAAACGCACGCCGTCGTGGAAGTCACGCAGGGCCAGCCGGCGGGGCCGGCCGCCGGCGTGGATCAGGAGCAGGTTCTGGGCGTGGGCCTCGAGGGCGATCCCGTGGGCCACGAGGAAGTGGAGGACGGGCAGGACCGCCACCGTGAGCAGGCGCTTGGTCCAGGCTTCGACGCTCTGCTCCTTGACCCACCCGGCGATGAACGGCTCGCCGGTGGCGTCGACGTGGATGAGGGCGGTGAACGGCGCCGCCTCCTCCCCCGGGCCCAGATACGAATGGACGCTCTCCCGCCAGATGGCGGCCAGCTCCGGCGAATGGGCGACACCGAGCCGCTCGCCCAGCAGCACCGGTCGCAGCTCCCGGCCGAGATATGGATCGCGGGCCGCGATCCCCTGCAGCCAGGCGGTGATGAGCGGGGCGTTGGCCACGGCGTGGGGCGCCAGGGTCCGGGCCGTCGACGTGTTCACGATCGACAGGGCCAGCTTCAGCGTTGCCTCCTCGGGGCAGGAGATGTTGGCCAGGGAGCGGATCGACTGCTGCGCCCGGTAGTCGTCCTCGCCGCTCCCGAAGGCGACGAGCGCACCGGACGCCTGAAGGTCGGCCCAGGTCGTCGTGGCGTGCCTGCGCCACTGCCAGGGGTGGACGGGCAGCACCACACGGTCGTCGACGACGTCGGGCCGCAGGCCGGGGACAGCGGCCAACTCGACCAGGTCGCGGCGCAGCCCGACCCACACCGGTCGGATCGGCTGGGCGAACTCGGGGCCGAAGGCGGCGTTGTCGGCGGCGTCGAAGCCAAGCCGGGACTTGTACGACGGGTGGTAGGGATGACCCTCGACGACCAGCCCTTCGAGGTCGTCGAAGGAGGCGCCGGCCGCCCGCCGGGCCGCCGCCCGCCAGTGCCGCCGGGCCTGGGCATCGTTGGCCACCGTCCGTTCCAGTTCGGCGGCGAAGGCGTTGCGCCGCTCCGGAGCGGCGGCGAGCAGCGTTGCGATCTCGTCCAGGAACAGCCGGGGCGAGAGCGCCTCGCCCGGCGGCTGGCCCGCCGGGGCCCGCCAGAGCGTTTCCGGGCCGAGCCGCAGCCGGCCGAAGCTGTAGCGCCGGCGGGCGGCCCAGGAATAGACGACCGGGTCACCGGCGCGGTCCCGCCCGACGAGCCGCAGGCGGTCCCGGGAACCTCGCCCCGGTTCGGACTGGGGACGGACCGCTCCTTCGTAGACGAGCGACTCGACCAGCCGACCCAGGACGCGCCGCTGCGCCGCGACCGTCTCTTCGATCACGCCCCGGGCCGGGCTCGCAGCGGGTTGGGGATCGTGACCCAGCTGGGGTGTTCGCTGTGACCCCGCAGCACGCTGGTGAGATTGGCCTTGGCCGGCAGCGCGGGGCCGTCGAGCAGGCCCCGCAGGGGGGCGGCGGCCGGATCGGCGCCGTGGCGGACGGCCTCGTCGCCCAGCAGGCCGCCGGCCACGCGCCACAGCTCGGCTTCGGACGGGCCGAGGTGCTCGGCCAGGGTGGCGACGAGCTGGCCCAGATGGTTGACCAGGAAGTAGTAGGCGAACCGTTGCCAGACCTCGGTTTCGCCGTACACCGCCGGGCTGTCGCCGGCCACGTCGGCGCCGAAGCCGTCGCCGGCCCGGGGATGGTCCCGGTTGAGGCTGGCGCCCTCCAGGTCGCGCACGACGAAGCGGGCCGGCCAGCCGTCGTCGAGGGCGACGAGCGAGTTCTGGGCGTGGGCCTCGAGGCCGACACCGTGCCGGACCAGCAGCCGGGTGAGGGGCCGGAGCGAGACCTGGAGGTACCGCTCCAGCCACGCCCGCCCGTCCCCGGCCTGCCCTGTCTGCTGCACGGCCCGGATGATCGGCGGGACTCCGTCGATCGGGTCGGGTTCGAGCAGCGCTGCCACCACCATCGGCGAGGCTGCACCGGCCATCGGCGGCCCTTCCCGGTACAGGACTCCGGTGGCGGAACCGAGCGCGTCGGAGCCCATGATCCGGCGGTAGCCCAGCTCGAGGAGGACGCCGAAGCTGCCCTCCGGACCGTCGACGGCGAGGGCGAGATCGCCGAGGGCGGCCAGCACCCGGCTGGCGTCGAGGCTCCGGCGCAGCTGCTCGGGGCTGTTCTCCCGCACGAAGTTGGTGATCCGCACCGCCAGCGGCAGCTTCAACTGCCGGCCCGACGCCGGGTCCCACACCGTGCGGACGGAGGCGGTCGGCGCCACGGCGGGTCCCAGCGACCCGAGGGCCACGACCCGCCCCGCCGCCACCAGCTCGGCCACGGCCGGGAGGCGGGCGAGGTGGGCGGCCTGCCACGGGTGGCACGGCAGCAGCGGCCAGGTCGCCCGGGCGCCGCCCAGCTCGCCCGCCGCGGCGTCGCACAACGCCGGCGGCGGGTCGAGCGACCGCACCGTGGCGAGCCGGTCCTCGGCCACCAGCTCGGGATCGACGGCCAGCCAGCGCAACGGGAACGACGCCCCCAGCTCGGGGGCGTACGACTCGAGGTCGGCGGCGCTGAACCCGTCCGACGCCTTGGCCGCCGGGTGGAGGGGGTGGCCGAGCCGCAGGCTGTGCTCGGCGGCCAGGAAGGGGTGCGGCGCCTGCCAGGGATCGACGGTCCCGGTCACCGGGAGCCGTTCCAGGAACGACCGGGTCTTGGTCATACTGTCGTCGACCGAGGCCAGGAAGGCGTCCTGGCGCCCTTCGGCGTCGTCGACGGCCAGTTCGGCGGCGACGAGCCGGGCCAGGTCGGACGGGCCGAGACCTTCGCCCGTCCGCAGGCTGAAGCCGGGCCGGAAGCGGTGGTGGCCGACGGCGGAGTGGTAGGCCACGGAGCCGATGACGGCCCGGCCGGTGCGGGCGAAGGGGATGGTCATGGTCGAACCGACGAGGACCGGATCGACGTCCGATTCCCGCAGGAAGCAGTTGACCAGCCGCTCGGCGGCGGCGTGGCGGGCCAGCTCGGCGGCCCGGTCGTCGCCGGCCAGGAACGGGTTGCCGGCCCGGCCGGCGGCGCTGGGCATGCTGCCGCCACCGGTGCCGACCCGGGCCAGCAGCGGGCCGAGCACCAGCTTGGTCGGCCATCCGGTGGCATGAAAGAGCTGGCGGTCGGTCACCTCGGCCGCCGCCGGCGGGAGGTCGACGCCGGCCCGGGCGGCCCGCACCACCTGGGCCAGCCGCCGCCACACCGTCTCCTCGTCGACGCCGTAGGCGCTCACCAGCGCCCGGCCGATGGCCCGCAACGACAGCTGGAGGGCCAACGTCTGGAACCAGCCGAGGAGCTCCTCGGGGCTTCCGGCGCAGAGGCTGTTGGGCGTGCCGGGCTTGACGTCGTAGCCGGGGTCGGGCAGATCGGCGGCGGCCAGCCACGGCCGGTGGAGCCGGACGGTGTCGTGGTCGCGCAGCACGATGCCCGTCACCCGCCCACCCTCACAGGCCAGGACGGCGTTCTGGCCGTGGAGCTCGGGGGCGAACCCGAGGCCGAAACAGGCCAGCGCCACCTCGCTGACGACCCGGGCCACGTCGTCGAACACCGCCAGGGCGGCCTCCGGAGAAGCGGGGTCGTCACCGCGGTCGGCGGCGAGACGGGCCAGGCCCGGAGCCGAGGGCCGGGCCAGCCCGGCGAGGCCTGCGGGGCCGCCGGGGTCTGCGGGGTCGGCGAGGCCGGGGTAGCCCGGATCGGCGGGGTCGTCGGCGGTGACGACGCCGAGGGCGCCGAGCGGCACGAGGCTCTGTCCGGGCCCGGAGCCGAGCCCGTCGGGCCAGACCCGGAGCAGGCAGCCGAGGTGGCCGGGCCGGTCGCCGTAGTCGGAGCCCTGCCCGGGATCGGCGAAGGCCCACCAGGCGCGCTCGTCGCAGGCGTGGAGCCGGCCCTGCAGTGCCGGGTGGCGCTCCGCCGCTGTCTCCAAGAGGGTCTGGGCCGCCGCCGCGTTGGCCAGGTAGCGGGGCGGGAGCAGCCGCAACGCTCCCAGCGTCGAAATCCCGACCGGGAGCTTCACGTGGACCGCCCCGGCGCCGGCCGGCACCAGGGTCCGCGTCGACGCGGTGGGCCGGAAGGCGCCGATTCCCGTCGCCACCGGCACGCAGACGCCGCTGCGCCACTCCCCGGCGAACAGCTCGGGCAGCACGTGGGCGTGTTGCCACGGATGCACGGGCAGCACGACGTGATCGGGCCCGTCGACGCCGGCTCCGGCCGTGGCCGCCGCCAGCATCGCCCGGTCGTCGGCGGCCAGGAGCGCCTCGGCGGGGGTCGGCGGCCGGTCGGACGACTCGCCGGCGCCCTCGGGGCGGGGCCGGCCCGGCGACCGTCGACCGGCCCTGGCCAACGCCAGGGCGCCGGCCAGGCGGTCGAAGCTGCCCGAGGCCAGATGGTCACGGCGGACGGCGACCCAGTCGAGGTCAACGGGACGGTCGGCGCCCGGCGAGTAGCGGCGGTGGCGGGCCTGGTCCCAGCCGACCCGGGCCCGGCCGGTGGGGTGGAACGGGCGGTCGCCGAGCGCGGTCAGCGCCTCCCAGTCGAGCAGCGTCGGCCGGGGGGCGGAACGGACCCGACCCCACGTGGCTTCCGCGCCCCGAAGCGTCGCCCCATGCGTCACGGCCAGCTCCAACCCGTCGAGGACCTCGTCGAGGTTGGGCGGCCGGCGCTCGGCCAGCCGGTTGGCGACGAGGTCGAGGAGCTCCCGGGCGCTGAGCGGCACGGGGCCGATCCCCTCCGGTCCGAGGAGGAGGACGGGCGGGCGGCTCAGGCGGTAGGGCCCGAGGGCGGCGACGGGACGGGCCCGGAACACGACGGCATCAGAGCAGAGCCCCACCTGGACATGGCGTTCGTCGCCGGTGAGCGGCAGGTAGAGGGCGCCGGCCACCGATCCGATCCGGGCCCGGGACCGGAATCCGAACAGGTCTTCGGCGATCAGCCCGTCCACCAACGCCGCCAGGACGTCGGCCTCGGTCTCGCGCCGGCCGTCGTCGGGCCGGAGCGAGAGGGTCCTCATCGTGGAAGCCATGTCCCGATCTTTGCCTGTCGGGCGCGGTCATAGACGGCTTTGGCGCAGGCGACGTCGATCACGGCCATCCCCATCGAGTTGAGGAGGATCACTTCGGCGGCGCTTTCCCGGCCCGGACGGTCGCCGATCACGACCTCTCCGAGCTCGGCGTGGAGCTGCTCCCGGGAGAAGCTGCCCTCGGTGGTGAGCTGGTGGAGGACCTTGCCTTCCCGGTTGCACTGGTCCCAGTCGTCGACCACCACCTTGTCGGCGGAGAGGAAGACGTCCTTGCCGGCGTCCATGATCGAGACGTTGCTGAGGAAGGTGCCCGGGCGCAGCCACGTTGCCGGCAGCCACGGCCCGTCGGCGACCGTGGCGGTGACGACCACGTCGCCGGCCCGCACGGCGGTTTCGGCGTCGACGGCGATGCGGACCTCGACCTTGGGATGGCCCACGGCCAACGCTTGGGCAAGCCCGACGGCGGCCGGTTCCTTCACGTCGTAGAGCCACACGGTGTCCACCGAGGGGAACTGCTCCAGCAGCGTGAGGACCTGGTGGCGCCCGATCGGGCCGCAGCCCACGCAGGTCAGCGTCCGGAACCCCGGCTGGGCCAGATGGCGGGCGGCGACGGCGGTCACGGCCGCGGTGCGGGCGGCGCTGATGAGGGCGCCCTCCATGACCGCCACCGGCTCGTGGCTGTCGGGGTCGTTGAGGACGATG
>JAUZEX010000834.1 GCA_030838815.1 Actinomycetota bacterium | reverse complement strand
TCGGAAGGGGGTCGCTTCGGCGGCCCCCTTTCTGCGTGTCCGAAACCGGTTGTCCGTAACCGTCCGGTTCCTCCCAACCTGATCGGAGGCTGAGCCTGTAGCGTGATTTTGAAGATCCCGGCGAGCGCGATGGGCCTCGGCGCGCCGTCGGGTTGGTAGGTGCCCGCCGGCCCCCCTCGAGCCATCCCCCCGGAGGGACACATTGTCTGATCACCTCATCGCCCCCCACGGCGGAACGCTCGTCAACCTGGTCGTCGACACCGACCGGGCCGCCGAGCTGAAGGCCGCCGCCGCTGACTGGCCGTCGTGGGACCTCACGCCCCGCCAGATCTGCGACATCGAACTGCTCATCAACGGCGCCTTCTCGCCCCTTCAGACGTTCCTCGGCCAGGCCGACTACGAGAACGTCTGTGCCCAGATGCGCCTGGCCGACGGGACGATCTGGCCCGTGCCGGTCTGTCTCGACCTGCCGGAGGAGCTGGCCAACTCGGTCAACGGGCAGTCGCTGGCCCTGCGTGACCTGGAGGGCGTCATCCTGGCCGTGCTCCACGTCGACGAGGTCTACACGCCCGACCGGGAGGCCGAGGCCCAGCAGGTCTTCGGCACCACGAACCCCGAGCACCCTGGCGTGGCCCACCTTCTCCAGCGGACGAACCCCTGCTACGTCTCGGGTCGCCTCGAGGGCATGGCCCTGCCCCACCATTACGACTTCCGGACGCTGCGCCAGACGCCGGCCGAGGTCCGGGACCAGTTCCAGAAGCTGGGGTGGACGAAGATCGTCGCCTTCCAGACCCGCAACCCCATGCACCGGGCCCACCAGGAGATCACGCTGCGGGCGGCCAAGGAAGTCGGCGCCAACCTGCTGATCCACCCGGTGGTCGGGCTGACCAAGCCGGGCGACGTCGACCACTACACCCGGACCCGGGCCTACCAGTCGCTGCTCCCGACGTACCCCCACAACACGGCCATGCTCTCGCTGCTGAACCTGGCCATGCGGATGGGCGGGCCCCGCGAGGCGGTGTGGCACGCCATCATCCGCAAGAACCACGGCTGCACCCACTTCATCGTGGGCCGCGACCACGCCGGTCCCGCCGACCGCTCCGGCAAGGCCTTCTACGGCCCCTACGACGCCCAGGAGCTCCTGGCCAAGTACCAGGACGAGATCGGCGTCCAGATGGTGCCGTTCCAGATGATGGTCTACGTCGAGGAGCTGGCCAGCTACGTCCCCCAGGACCAGGTGCCCGAGGGTGCCCGGGTGCTCAACATCTCCGGCACCGAGCTGCGCAAGCGCCTGGCCGAGGGCCGGGAGATCCCCGAGTGGTTCACCTTCCCCGACATCGTCAAGGAGCTCCGCAAGAGCTACCCGCCCCGCCACAAGCAGGGCTTCACGGTGTTCTTCACGGGCCTGTCCGGCTCCGGCAAGTCGACCATCGCCAACGTGCTCCTCGTGAAGCTCCTGGAGATGGGCGGCCGGCCGGTCACGATCCTCGACGGTGACCTCGTCCGCAAGCACCTGTCGTCGGAGCTCGGCTTCTCCAAGGAGCACCGCGACATCAACATCCGCCGGATCGGCTACGTCGCCAGCGAGATCACCAAGAACGGCGGCATCGCCATCTGCGCCCCCATCGCCCCCTACGACCTGACCCGCAAGGACGTCCGGTCCATGGTCGAGGAAGGCGGCGGCTTCATCCTCGTCCACGTCGCCACCTCGCTCGAGGAGTGCGAGCGCCGCGACCGCAAGGGCTTCTACGCCAAGGCCCGGGCCGGCATCATCAAGGAGTTCACCGGCATCTCCGACCCCTACGAGGAGCCGAGCGACGCCGAGATGGTCATCCAGACCGAGGACCTGACCGCCGAAGAGGCCGCCCAGGAGATCATCCTGCACCTCGAGCGCGAGGGCTACATCGGCCCGGAGTCCGACAGCTAAAGCTCAGTCCGTTTCGTCGAAGGGGCTCGGCCGTTGTTCGGTCGGGCCCCTTCTTCGCGATCGGTCGCAGGCTCGAGCGAACCCCGCTCCCACCAGGAGGGCGGGCTGGCGCCCACCCTCCTTCAGTTTCGTTGCCCCTGAGGCCAACCGGCGTTCGTCTGCCGGGATACTGCGGAAATCGAACGCCGGAACGGGCCGGGCTGGCGGGTGGCTCCAACCGGCGTTCGTCTGCCGGGATACTGCGGAAATCGAACGCCGGAACGGGCCGGGCTGCGCCGGGCGCCGGGCGCCGGCGGCGGCGGAGAGCTCCGGTTCAGCCGGGCGAGGTCGCCGGGTACCGCAACCGGTTGTGGGTGAGGGGGTATCCACGGCCGTCGTTGTCGGCCCGGCGCAGCCGGTTGCGCTATGTGGTGGCCCCGAGTCTGGATTCAAGGGCCCCCCGGAGGCCGGCGGAACGGAGCGCCCTCGCCCCCGCCCGGCGCTCCGACCCTCCGCGACGGTCGCGCCAGCCGACCAACAAAACGAACGCGGCGAGGCCCGGTCTTCCGACCGGGCCTCGCCGTACTGCGTTTTGGTGAGGGTGAACTTAGCGGGAGCTGACGGCGTTGCTCATGACGGCGCCGACGACCTGGCCGCCGACCTGCTCGAACTGGATCCGGACCTGCTCGACCTCGTCGCGGTCGGTGT
>JAUZEX010000782.1 GCA_030838815.1 Actinomycetota bacterium | reverse complement strand
GGCGATGCCTTCGGCTGAGATGGCGGCGATGCCTTCGGCTGAGGTGGCGGCGATGCCTTCGGCTGAGATGGCGGCGACGAGGATGTCGAGGCCTTCTTCGAACTCGTCGTCGGCGATCGTGAGGGGCGGGATGAGCCGGAGGATGTTCTCTTCCGGGCCGCACAGCAGGACGATGAGGCCGTCGTCGAGGCAGCGGGTCTGCACCGCTTCGGCGACGGCCTTGTCGCGCAGTTCCACACCGATCATCAGGCCGACGCCCCGCACGTCGACCGGGCCGGCACCCCGGCCTTCGGAGCAGAGTCGGCCCAGGCGCTCCACGGCGATGCGGCCGAGGCGGCGGGCCCGGTCGTAGCAGCCCTCCTCCTCCAGCACGTCGAGCGTGGCCAGGGCGGCGGCGCACGACACCGGGTTGCCACCGAAGGTCGAGCCGTGGGAACCGGTCGGCCAGCGGTCCATGATCGCCCGGGGAGCGATGATCCCGCCCAGCGGCAGGCCGGAGGCGATGCCCTTGGCGAAGAGGATCACATCAGGGGTGACGCCGAACGTCTCGGCCGCGAAGGGGCGGCCGGTGCGGCCGACGCCGGTCTGCACCTCGTCGAAGATCAGCAGGATGCCGTGCTCGTCGCAGCGCTCCCGCAGCCCGGCCAGCCAACCGACCGGCGGAACGACGTAGCCGCCCTCACCGAGGACGGGCTCCACGATCAGAGCACCGACATTGGCTCCTGGCGCTTGCACGTCCATGAGCTCGTCGAGCCCGTCGAGGTCGCCGTAGGGGGCGATCGTGACCGACGGGAGGAGCGGCTCGTAGCCCTCCCGGTACTTGCCTTTGGCCGTGGTCAGGCTGGTGGCGGCCATCGTCCGGCCGTGGAAGGCCCGCCGGAAGGCGATGACCCCGGGCTTGCCGGTGACCTTGCGGGCCAGCTTCAGCGACCCGTCCACCGCCTCGGCGCCGGAGTTGCAGAAGAACACCTGCGCCTCGGCCATGAACGGCACCAGGCCGGCGAGACGCTCGGCGAGGCGGATCATCCCGGTCGGGTGGCACACCACCGACGTGTGGAGCAGCGTCGTCGCCTGCTCGATGATGGCGTCGACCACGGTCGGGTGGCAGTGGCCGGTGTTGGTCACGGCGATGCCGGAGCCGAAGTCGAGGTAGCGGCGGCCGTCGGCGTCCCACAGCCACGAACCCTCGCCCCGCACGGCGACGACGTCGGTGATCCGGGGGAGGACGCCGGCCAGGGCGGTCTCGTCCCGGGCCAGCCACTCGGCCGACGTCGGCTCGACCTCGGGCTCGACCGGCTCGGGCAGTTGGTAGACGGCGCTCATTCGGCCTGTCCTTTCGGGGACACCCCGAGCCCCGGGCCCGGAGTGTCGATCTGGGCCCGTTGCAGGCGCCCCGAGTAGTCGATGTAGACGGTCTTCAGCTGGCTGAACTGTTCGATGCCCCGGGCGCCGGCCTCCCGGAACCCGTTGCCGGTGTGCTTCGTCCCGCCGAAGGGGAGCGGGATCTCGGCGCCGATGGTCGGGGCGTTGACGTACACGATCCCGGCATCGATACGATCGACGGCGTAGAGGGCGGTATTGATGTCGCGGCTGTAGATGCACGACGACAGGCCGTATTCGACCGAGTTGACGACGTCGAGCGCTTCGTCGAGATCGGCGATCTCCATGACCGCCAGCACCGGGCCGAAGACCTCCTCCCGGGCGACGCGGTGGTGGGGGTCGACGCCCGTCAGCACGGTGGGCTCGAAGAACGAACCGCCGTCGCAGCCGAAGACGGCGTGGCGGACGTTGCCGCCGCAGGCGACGGTCGCTCCCTCGGCGATGGCGTCGGCCACCATGCCGGCGATGCGGTCGGCCGACGCCCGGTTGATGACCGGCCCGACATCGGTGGACGGGTCGATGGGGTCGCCGAGGCGGAGCTCGCCCGCCCGCTTGGCGATGCGCTCCACCAGCTCCCCGGCCACGTCGGGGTGGACAATGAGCCGCGACGTCGACGTGCAGCGCTGCCCGCTGGTGCCGAAGGCCCCGAAGATGGCGCCGTCGACCACGAGGTCGAGGTCGGCGTCGGGCCGGACCACCATGGCGTTCTTGCCCCCCAGCTCCAGCGACACGAGCCGGGGCCCGGTCTCCATGGCGGCGGCCGCCACCTTGCGCCCGGTGGGCACGGAGCCGGTGAAACTGACGGCGCCGACGCCGGGGTGGACGGCGATGGCCGCCGCCGGCTCGGCGTAGCCGTGGACCAGCTGGATGAGCCCCTCCGGGACGCCGGCCTCGTAGCAGGCGGCCACGAACGCCGCGGCGCAGGTCGGCGCGTGCTCGGACGGCTTGAGCACGATCCCGTTGCCGGCCAGGAGGGCGGGGAAGCACTTCCACGACGGGATGGCGACCGGGAAGTTCCACGGCGTGATCATCCCGATGACGCCGATGGGGGCCCGCGTCGTCCAGCACAGCTTCGACCCGAGCTCGGACGGGACGGTCTCGCCCCAGGCGCCCCGGCCCTGCCCGGCCACGAAGTTGGCCATGTCGACGGCCTCCTGCACGTCGCCCCCGGCCTCGAGCAGGATCTTGCCGCATTCACGGGAGACGAGCTCGGCCAGCTCGGCCTTGTGGGCCAGGAGGATCTCTCCCGCCCTGGTGATCACGCCGGCCCGGGCCGGGATCGGCACCCGGGCCCATCGGCGCTGGGCGGCGGCGGCCGCCTCGACCGCCCGGTCGACGTCGGCCGCCCCCTGGGTGGGATAGGTGCCGATGACCTCGGACGGGCGGGCCGGGTTGACGGAGTCGAACGTGGCCATAGGTGTCGCTCCCTCGTCGCAACCTGTCTGAAACATCTATTTCAAGAGTACGGTTACTGTAACGTCTATGCCATGATGGTTTCGGCGCAAATCGACGCACCCCTGCCCCGCCTGACCAAGGCGGAGCGGCGGGTGGCGGCCGTCGTGGCCGACGATCCGGAGGCGGAGGCCTTCGCCACCGTGGCCGACGTGGCCCGCCGGGCCGGAGCCAGCGGCGCCACGGAGGTGCGTCTGGCCGCCAAGCTCGGCTTCGAGGGCTTCGTGGACCTCCAGGCCGCCGTGCGGGACGAGATGGCCCGCCGCCTGCGCCCGGCCTCGGAACGGATCCGCCGCCCGTCCCCCGGCGACGTGCTCGGCACCGCCCTGGCGGTCGAGATGGCCAACGTCGCCGCCACCCTCGACGCCGTCGACCCTGCCGCCTTCGACGAGGCCGTAAACCTGCTGTCGGGGTCGTCCCCGGCACGGCAACCCGGCGCCGGCGGCGAGGCATC
>JAUZEX010000779.1 GCA_030838815.1 Actinomycetota bacterium | reverse complement strand
GAGGCCGTCGACAAGCTGCCCGATCGGCCCCCGGCGCCCAACCAGCCCGAAGCACCCGGCCAGCCCGAAGCACCCGGCCATCCCGAAGCACCCGACCAGCCCGCCGCGCCCGACCAACCTGACCGGGAGACGGGCCCCGGCTGAAGGAGCGAGCCTCGTTGGGTAGGACCCTCTAACGCGGTCCGAGGCGGTGGACCCGCAGCGTGTTGGTCGATGCTTCCGTCCCCGGCGGTGTTCCCGCCACCACGACCACGGCGTCGCCAGGTTCGGCCCGTCCGAGGTCGAGCATGGCCCGATCCACGTGGGCGGTCATCTCGTCGGTGTCGGCCGGGGCGGGCTCCAGGAACGTCTCCACTCCCCACACCAGAGCCAGCTGGCTGCGGACGCGGGGGTCGGGGGTGAAAGCCAGCACCGGCCGGGCGGGCCGCTGGGCGGCCAGGAGGCGGGCACTTGCCCCCGACAGCGTGAAGGCGACGAGCGCCTCGGCTTGCACCGCTCGGGCGACGGAGACGGCGCCGAGGGCGATCGCCTCCTCCTCCGTCACCTGCTCCATCCGGGCCCGGACCGGCGACGCCTCGGGGAGCGACTCGCTGGCGGCGATGATCCGGGCCATGGTGCGGACCGCCTCGATGGGATGGCGGCCGATGCTGGTCTCGGCCGAGAGCATGAGAGCGTCGGCACCCTCGAGGACGGCGTTGGCCACATCGGACGCCTCGGCCCGGGTCGGCCGGGCTCGGACCACCATGGTCTCCAGCATCTCGGTGGCCACGATGACCGGCTTGGCCCGCCGCCGGCAGAGGTCCACGGCCCTCTTCTGGATGAGTGGGACCCGTTCCAGCGCCGTTTCCACGCCGAGGTCGCCCCGGGCGACCATGAGCCCGTCGAAGGCTTCGATGACCTCGTCGAGCCGTTCGACGGCTTCGGGCCGCTCCAGCTTGGCGATGACCGGCACCCGGGTGCCCTCCTCGTCCATCACGGCCCGGACCGCCGCCGCGTCGTCCGGTCCCCGCACGAACGACAATGCGACCAGGTCAACGCCGAGGCGGAGGGCGAAGCGGAGATCCTCGACGTCTTTGGGGGTGAGGACGGGGCCGCTGACCGCAACGCCGGGCAGGTTCATCCCGGCGTGGTCGCGGATGAGACCACCCCGGGCCACGACGCACTCGACCTCCCCGCCGGCGACGGTGAGGACGGTGAGGACGACGGTGCCGTCGGCCACCAGGATGGTGTCGCCCGCCCGAACGTCGTCGGCCACGGCGGTATAGCTGGTGAAGAGACGATCCGCCGTGCCCGGTTCGTCGTCGTCGTTGCCGGCGTCGGCGGTCATGAGGACCCGCGCCCCTGGGGCCAGGAAAGCGGAGCCGCCGGTCAACAGGCCGATCCGCAGCTTGGGGCCCTGGAGATCGCCGAGCACGCCGACCGCCCGGCCGGCGGCGTCGGCGGCGGCCCGGACGTCGCCGTAGGCCTCGGCATGGAAGGCGTGATCGCTGTGGGAGAAGTTGAGCCGGGCGACGTCCATGCCCGCCGCCACGAGGCCGGCGATCCGCTCGGGTGAAGCGGTGGCCGGCCCGAGGGTGCAGACGATCTTGGCCCGGCGGGGCACGGCCAGGGCCGCCGTGCGGGCCGGCCGTTGGAGCAGCCCGCTCTCCAGCTCTCGAAGTCCGTTCACTGGATTTCCCCCCTAGCTGCCGCTGTCACTGGCGATCCTCACATCGCCGGGGGCGCGCTGGCATCGGGGGCAGCATCCAAATCCGGCGGGGGACAGCGGGAATCGTCGGATTACGGCTAGCTGGAATAGCGGAGCGGCGGTTGCCCCGTCAGCCGGGGAGCTGGAGGACCGGTGCTTGGGGCTCGCAGGTCCGGCACGGCGCGAGGCCCGATTCGGAGGCCATCTCGGCCGTCGTCGTCACCAGGCGGGGATGGTCCTGCACCAGGTGGCAGGCCGGGCGGTGGTAGGCCGTCGTCCCGGCCAGCACGAGGCCGTTCTCGTTGCCGCCGGCGAGTCCGGCACCGGCGGCGCCGGCGGTGAGGCCCACCAGCTCGACCAGCGTCTCCAGCACCCGGTTGAGACCGGCGAGGTTCTCCTCCAGCCCGGCCCGTTCGGCCCGCTGCGACTGGACGGTCCACAGGCCGACGCCGATGATCACGAGGCACAGCCCGGCGATCCCGCCCGAGATCAGGAACGGGAACTGCCGGGAACTGTTGTCGTAGCTGGCCGCGCCGTTCCATCCCACCCACACCAGGACGAATCCCGCCAGGCAGAACAGCACCCCGAACTGGTGGCCGAGCTTGGTCCGCTTCGGTTCCACGGTTTCCTCTCCTCCTTCAGGCGGGCGCCCCCAGGTAGCGCTCGCGCAGGTTGGCATGGTCGGTTTCGGCGGTCGTCCCCCGGTGCACGATCTGCCCCCGCTCCAGGATCATGGCCCGGTCGGCGTGGCCGAGTGCGGCCGTGCCCTGCTCGACGAGGACGACGGTGACGCCCTGGGCGTTGATCTGGTCGATCATCCCGAACACCACCTGGGTGATGGCCGGGGACAGACCGAGCGAGGCCTCGTCGATGAGCAGGAGCCGGGGACCGGCCATCAGCGCCCGGCCGATGGCCAGCATCTGTTGCTCCCCGCCGGAGAGCGTGCCGGCCAGTTGCCACCCGCGCCGGGCGAGTCGCGGGAACAGTTGCAGGACGCGGTCGCGGGCCTCGGCGACGTAGCGGTCGTCGTGGCGGTGCATCCAGGCCCCGAGCCGGAGGTTGTGGTCGACGCTCAGCGCGGGGAAGACCTGACGCCCCTCCGGCACGAGCGTGATGCCGAGGGCCACCCGCTCGGCGGCGGGGAGGTCGGTGATGTCCCGCCCGTCGAAGAGAATCGAACCGCGGTCAGGGCGCAGGAGCCCGGCCAGGGTCGCCACCGTCGTCGTCTTGCCGGCACCGTTGAGGCCCAGGAGCACCAGCCGCTCGGCGTCCAGCACTTCGAAGGAGAGATCCCGCAGGACAGGGGCGCTGCGGT
>JAUZEX010000760.1 GCA_030838815.1 Actinomycetota bacterium | reverse complement strand
GGGGTCGTAGGCGACGGTGGCGCTGACCGGGCCGACGTCATTCCGGAGCGAGAAGTTCGAGGCGGTCACGGTGGCCGGGTCGACGGGCTCGGAGAAGGCGGCGGTGATGGTGGCGTCGAGAGCGACGCCGCTGGTTCCGCCGATCGGAGTGGTCGAGCTGACCGACGGCGCCGTGGTGTCGACCCGCCAACCGGCGGCAGCGGGATCGGCGTCGCTACCGCCGTCGATGGTCCAGGCCCGGACCTCGAACGTGTGCTGCCCGTCGGCCAGGCCGGTGTAGGTCGCCGGCGACGAGCAGGCGGCGAAGGCCGCGGCGTCGAGGCGGCATTGGAAGGCGGCGTCGGGCTGGTCGGAGGAGAAGGCGAAGGTGGCCGTCTTGGCCGTCACCGTGCCCGACGGTCCTGTGGCGGGGTCGAGCGTCGTGTCGGGGACGGGCGCCCAGGTGCTGAAGGTCCAGACCGCGTCGCCGGTCATGCGGTTCCCGGCGACGTCGGCCACGCCGCCGGCACCGCCCGTCACGGTGGCGGTGTACCGGGTGCCCGGACTGAGGGCCGCCGCCGGGGTCAGCGTGGCGGTGCGGCTGGCGGGGTCGTAGGCGACGGTGGCGCCGAGAGGCCCGGCGGCGGTCCGGACCGTGAACGTCGAGGCGGTCACCGTGGCCGGGTCGACGGCCTCCGAGAAGGTGGCCCGCACCGAGGCGTCCAGCGCTACGCCGCTGGCGTTCGCGGCCGGATCTGCAACGCTCACCGCGGGTGCGGTGGTGTCGACGCGCCAGCTGCCGACAGCGGGATCGGGGTCGGTGCCGCCGTCCATCGTCCAGGCCCGCACTTCGAACGTGTGGGGCCCGTCGCCCAGGCCGGTGTACGTCGCCGGCGACGAGCAGTCGGCGAAGACGGCGCCATCGACGTGGCACTGGAACGCCGCATCGGGCTGGTCCGACGAGAAGACGAAAGTGGCCGACCCGGTCGCCGTCGGGTCAGCCGGCCCCGACGTGAGGAAGGTGTTGGGCACCGGCGGCGGCGGGAGCGTCGTGAAACTCCAGGCCCGGTCGGCGGCCATGCGGTTGCCGAGCACGTCGGCCACCCCGGCCGCACCACCCTTGACCGTGATGGTGTATGTGGTGTTGAAGGCGAGGCGGGCGGCGGGCGTCACGGTGACGGTGCGGCTGGCGGACGAGTAGCTGACCGCGCCGGCCACGGCCACGCCGCCCGGTCCGGTCAGCGTCACTGTCGACGATGACACCGTGGTCGTGTCCACCGCTTCCGAGAACACCGCCGAGGCCGGCGCGTCCCGGGCGATTCCGGTGGCGCCGTTGGCCGGGTTGAAACCCCCGACCGTCGGGCCGGTGGTGTCGACCGTCCAGCTCCGGCGGGCGGCGGTCGGGTCGGTCCCGCCCGCGGTCGTGGCCCGCACCTCGAAGGTGTGGTCGCCGTCGCGCAGGCCCGCGGCGGTGAAGGGCGACGTGCAGCCGGCGAACGGCGCGCTGTCGATCCGGCACCCGAAACTCGCCGTGGAGTCGGCCGGCGCGGCGGCAAAGCTGAAGGTGGCCGACGTCGCCCGGACCGCCCCCGACGGGCCGGACCCCGAGGCGAGCGTCGTGTCGGGCGTCGGCGCCGCCGGGCCTCCGTTGAAGTAGGGGTCGGCTCCCATGAGGGCGAAAGCGTTGAGCGAGGAGTCGGACGTGTCGACCGTCCAGTCGCGGTAGATGTCGTTGTTGTCGTAGCCGTAGGAGTTGAAGTACACGACGGCGTCGACGGCGGGCTGGTCGGTCTTCAGCGTGGTGCGGGCGGTGTTGACCCAGTTGGCCTTCCGGTCGGTCGACGTCTCCAGCACGCCGTACTCGCCGACCATGATCGGCTTACCCACGGTGGTCGCCCAGGCGTAGAAGCTCTTGAAGATGCTCTTGAACGACGCGTCGTTGTCGCCCGGCTTGCGGTACCAGTTGTATCCGTCGGCGCAGGTCCAGTCGACCCAGTCGTCGCCCGGGTAGTACTGCTGCGCCGAGCCGTCGGAGAACGCCGACGCGTTGGGGCACCAGACCCAGCCGACGTTGGTGGCACCCTGCTGGCGGAAGATCGAGACGATGCGCTGCCAGGCGGCGATGTAGAGCGCGGGCGACTCGGAGTACTGGAGGTTGCGGTCGCCGTCCATCTCCCAGAACCAGCGGATCAGCAGCGGCTGCCCGAGGGCGGCGATGGCGTCGGCCCGTTGCCGGATGAGGTCGTCTTGGAGGCCATAGGCGATCTGGTCGGCGTACGTCTTGGCCCACGAGATCATCGGGATGCGCCCGTTGTCGAAGTCCCACTGCTCCCGGCTGGTCGGGAAGTCGGTCGTCCACGGCCGGTAGTAGTGGTCGATGGCCAGCTTCCGCCCCAGGTTGGCCTCGAGCGCCAGCACGCCGCTGCGCTGGGCCGCCTCGCTGGAGCCGGTCCGGGGATGGGCGCCGAACAGCACGCCCTGGGCCGGGGCACCAGGACCGGAGGGGGCGACGGCGACCCCCGGGGCAGGATCGGTTCCCGGCGCCGTGGTGACGGTCGTGTCCGTCCCCGGCGCCGACGTGTCGGTGGTGATGGTGGGATCGGTGGCAGCCGACGTGGTGGTGACGGTGGTGTCGGCGTGGGCCGGGGCGGAAGTCGGGGCCACGACGGCGGTCAGGGCGCCGGCAACCGAGCCGACGGCGACGAGCGCGACGGCCACGGCGCGCCGGAACGACGTCCGGCGTCGAACCGCTCGCGCTGGCACCATCGGGGAAACCTCCGGGAAAGGACGGCGCGTCGGCCACGCCCGGCCCGGGAAACGGGGGCCGACGTGTCCGACAAGACCGAATTCGGGGCGATCGGGTGGATTCGGGGCAACGAGCGGCCCAACGGCCCGCTACCACTGTGGGTGACATATTCGCCCTGATTCGGGAGGTCCCTGCCGGTCGGCCCCCTTCGTCGCCGCCCGCCCGTCCTGCGGCGCCTGCCCCTATTGGCCGAGGCTCCTCAGCACGTGGCCGACCGTGGCGAGGGCGTCGGCGATGCAATCGGGGATCCCCACACCGCCGTAGGCGGCGCCGGTCACGGCCAGGCCCGGGCAGGCCGCCAGGGCGCCGCGGATCCGCTCCACGCGGCCGAGGTGGCCGACGGTGTACTGCGGCATCCCGTCCGGATAGCGGTGGACCTCGCTGTGGACGGGCGTACCGCGGATCCCGGCCAGTGCCCGGAGTTCGGCCCGGACGAGATGGACGAGCCCGTCGTCGTCCGCCTCGAGCACCGCCTCCCGGCCGACGCCCCCGACGTATCCCCGGAGGAGGACCTCCCCGGCGGGGGCCCGCCCCGGCCACTTGTTGGATCCCCACGTTCCGGCCAGAAGGTGGCGCCCCTCGGCCCGGGGAACGACGAACCCGTAGCCCTCCGGCGGCGTGCCGACGTCGTCGCTCCGGTAGGCCAGCGAGACCGTGGCCGTCGAGGCGTGCTCGATGCCCTCCAGGAGGACGGCCGCCGCCGGGCACAGGGAACGCACGAGCCGGGCCGTGACCGGTGCCGGCGTCGCCAGCACGACCGCCGCTGCCGGCAGCGCCTCCCCGGTCCCGCCGAGGACGACCTCGTACCCGCCTTCCACGGCCCCGATCCCCGCCACGGCCTGCCCTGTCCGCAGGTGGACCCCCAGCGCCCCGAGGCGGGCCGCGAGCGCCTCGACGACCTCCGCCATCCCGGTGCGGAAGGAGACGAACGGGGTGTGTCCCGCCGGCACCGCTCCGACCACACCGGCCGCCGGCGCGGCCGCCCGGGAAACCGGCGTTCGTCTGCCAGGATGGAGCGGAAAAGGAACGCCGGTTTGGCCGCGGCGGCGCATCGCGGTGAGTCGGCGCACAGGTTTCGGGACTCGGCCGGCCAGGGCGGCCCGGACCAGGCCGCCGTGGTCGCGCTCCATGTCGACGAAGCGGGGGAAGGTGGCGGGGAGGCTGAGCCGGGTGGCGTCCCCGGCGTGGATGCCGGCCAGGAGCGGTTCCACGACCCGGGCGTAGGCCTCGCCGCCGAGGCGGCGGGTGAAGAACTCGGCCACCGTCTCCTCGGCCGGGGCGGGGCCGCCCCGCCCGTCCTCGGAACCGGACCGGCGCCGGGGCACCGCCATGTCGCCCACCATCCGGGCTGCGCCGACGGGCGACAACAGGCCCGAGCGGAGCAGCGACCAGGCCCGGGCCGGCGACCCGAGCACGAGACCTTCGGGCAACTCCCGCAGCCGGCCCCGCGACCACACGAACGTGCGCCGGTCCTCGGCCCGGGAGTTCACCAGGCGGTCGGTGATCCCCAGCCGCTCGCACAACGCCAGCCCCGCCGGCTTGCTGGACAGGAACGAGTCGGCGCCGGCCTCGACCACCAGGCCGTCGACCCGGGAGGTGGCGATCTTGCCCCCGAAGCAGTCGCCCGCCTCGACCAGGGTGACTGCAGCACCCCGCTCCGCCAGCTCCAGCGCCGCGGTCAGACCGGCGATCCCGCCGCCCACCACCACGACCGGGCCGGGCGGGGCACCGGGGTTCACCCTGACAGCTGTTCGTCGACCAGGGCGGCGAGCGTGTCGGCCAGGGCGTCGGAGGCGTTGAGCATGGCCATGCGCTCCAGCCGCAGGCCGAGCTTGTCGGCCCGGGCCCGGAAGTCGATGTCGATGTCGTACAGCGTCTCGACGTGGTCGGACAGGAACCCGACGGGGGCGATGACCACTCCCGGCACGCCGTCGGCCGCCAGGCTGTCGAGGGTCGGCTCCACCTCCGGGCCCAGCCACGGCTCGGGCGAACGGCCCTGGCTCTGGAAGGCGAAGGCGGTCGGCTGGCCGGCCGGCAGCAGGGCGCTCACCGCCTCCACCGTGGCCCGCACCTCCTCGGGGTACGGGTCAGCGTCGCGCACGATCCGCTCCGGAAGACTGTGGGCGGTGAACAGCACCGGCACGTCGGCCTGATCACCCTCCGGAAACCGGCGCAGGGCCTCGTCGATCCGCTCGGCCAGCGCCGCCACGAGGCCGGGGTGCGTGGCCCACGACCCCACCGTCGACAACGGGAGCTCGCCGCCGCCGACCTCGGTGCGGGCGTCGGCCAGCTTCTCCACGTACTTGCCCACGGTCATGGCCGAGTACTGCGGCGCCAGGCAGATCCCCACCACGCGGTCGGGGCCGTACCCGATGACGTCGGCCCAGGCCTCGGCGATGAACGGGTGCCAGTGCCGCAGCCCGACGAAGGCCTTCACCGGGCGGCGGGCCTCGAGCTTGGCGGCCAGGTGGCGCGTGATGTCGAGGACGGGCGAACGACCTCCGGTGGCCCGGTACCGTTCCCTGATCTCGTCCACCAGCTCCGGCGGCGTCGCCCGCCCACCTCGCAGGTCGAGGAGGTACGGCTCGACGTTGTCGAGGGAGTCCGGGCCACCGAGCGCCATGAGGAAGACGGCCACCCGCTCCCCGGCCGCCGGGCCGACCATGTCGCTCACCCGTCCCGCCTCGTCGCCCGGTGCACGAGGTCGGTCACGAACCCCACCGCCTCCGGCGGCGTTCCGGGCAGGATGCCGTGGCCGAGGTTGAAGATGTGGCCCGGCCGGCCATCGGCCCGCTTCACGATGTCGAGCACCCGCCGTTCGATCTCGTGCTCGGGGGCGAAGAGCACCACCGGGTCGAGGTTGCCTTGGACGGCCTTGTCGTGGCCGGCGTGGGTCCAGCCCTCGTCGAGGTGGACCCGCCAGTCGAGCCCGACGACGTCGCAGCCGGCGTTGGCCATCAACGGCAGCAGCGTGGTGGCGCCCGTCCCGAAGTGGATGCGGGGCACCCCGCAGTCGGCCAGGGCGGCGAAGATCCGCTGCGTGTAGGGATAGGCGTACTCGGCGTAGTCGTCGGGCGAGAGGGCGCCGACCCAGGAGTCGAACAGCTGAA
>JAUZEX010000724.1 GCA_030838815.1 Actinomycetota bacterium | reverse complement strand
TGTTCTGCGTCGCTGGGTGCGGGCGGCCCCGCCCGCACCAAGATGGACCGTCCGCCCCCGCCGGGCCCTGGAGGGATCGCATGCAGGCACGATACGACGAGCTCACGGTGGAGACCCACGGGGACGGGGAGATCGTGGACCTCACGGCCCAGGCCCAGAAGACGATCGCCAACTACGGGCTTTCCGACGGGCTGTGCACCGTGTTCGTCGCCCACTCCACCTGCGGCGTGACCACCATCGAGTACGAGCCGGGCTGCAACCAGGACTTCAACACCACGCTGGAGAAGCTCGCCCCCCAGGACGACCGCTGGGAGCACAACGAGCGCAACGCCGACAGCAACGGCCACAGCCACGTGCGGGCCGCCCTCGTCGGCCCGTCCGTCACGATCCCGTTCGCCGGCGCCGAACTGATGGTCGGCACCTGGCAGAAGGTGGTGCTGATCGACTTCGACGACCGGCCCCGGACCCGGCGGGTGGTCGTCCAGCTGCTCGGAAGCTGACGCCGCCGGGCTCGGGCTCAGCCCTCGGTGCCGGGCAGCGGGACCTCCTCGATGGCCACCCCGCTGGCCGAGCACCACCGGCACACCACCGACTCGACCACGCCGTCGAGCACCTCCTCCTCCTCCACCGACAGCTCGCCGGCGACCGTGTAGTGCCAGAACGCCCGGGTGCGGCGGGTGGCGACGACGTCGAAGCGGGTGAGGTTGCCGCAGGCGGTGCACCGGTAGCGGGAGGTCATCGGCAGCGTCAGACGTGGGCCACCAGGGCGGCGGCGACGCCCTGGAGCGCCGTGTCGACCCAGGGTTGGCGGAGGTTGTCGAACTCGGCCAGGACCAGAGTCCGGCCCTTGCGGACGAACACGAAGTCGGCCACGTAGCGGACGGGCGGATCGTTGGGGGCGGCGTTGCGGTCGACGTCCTCGGCCGGGAGGCGGACGTCGAAGCGGTAGGCCAGCACGCCCTCCCCCACCGACGGGGACGGGGCGGGCCCGAGGGAGCCGTGCACATCCTGGGAGAGGTGGGGGTTGCGGGCCAGCCGGGCGTTGATCAGCCCCTCGAAGCACGACCGGGCGGCAGGGGCGGTGAGCAGCGCCAGGACCTTCTCGGCCGACGCCGGCTGGTCGAAGACCATCGCCGACGACGACACCGACCCGGTGTCGGAGCGGGCGAACGTCGCCGACCGGGCCCGGGCCCCGATGGCGGCGGTCAGGCGGCCGGCGTCGGGGCCGACGCAGCGCTCGACCGGGCTGTCGGGCGGGGCGGCGCCCTCGGGCGGCGCGGGGATCGTGATACTGAATCCGGCCGGCACGTCGGTCGGGGCCAGCAGCGCCCGTCGGGCCAGGGCGTCCGGTGCCTCTCCCGGACGGGCGGTGGTGGTCGTGGCCTTGGCCGCCTTGCCGGTCGTGGTCGGCGCCGCCGCGGAGGTGGTGACGGTGCTGGAGGGGTCGGTGGCGGGCGTGGGGCCGGTGTCCGGCGTGGTCAGCGCAGGGCTGATCGAGTCGGCGTGGGCGGCCGGGCGGGAGCCGGGAGCCGCTTCGGTCGCGTCGCGCCGGATGGCCGTGTTGCCACCCCAGGTGGCGGCCAATGTGGCCGCGCCGAGGCACAGGACGCCCATCAGCCGGTCGTGCAGCACGCCCCGGAGGCTAACGCTGCCGGGGCCGCGACCGGCGTCTTTCGGACCGGGCCGTGGCCGTCCGGGGCCGCCGTGGGCTGGCGGGGGCGTCTTCGTTGTCACACCCTCTCGGTAGCGTTCGGGCTGTCGTCCCGCCGATCCGTCCCCGGATCCGCCGAAGGAGGTCCTCGTGGCTGCTGTGGCGTTGACCGGTGCCACCGTCCCGGTTTCCGATGGGGCCGTGTCCGCCCGGGCCGTCTGCGGCGGCCGTCCCCCGCTCGGGGCGCAGCCGGTGCGCCGTCCGCAGCCGCACGACGACCTCGACACGCCCCTGTCCGATGTCACATTCGTCGTGGTCGACCTGGAGACCACCGGCACCGTCCCCGGGGAGAGCCGGATCATCGAGGTGGCGGCGGCGAAGTTCCGGGGCGGCGAGTGCCTCGGGACGTTCCAGACGCTGGTCAACCCGGGGTGCGGGGTGCCGCCGTTCATCGTCGCCCTGACCGGTATCACCGAGGCGCTGGTCGTGCCCGCCCCGGCGATCGACGAGGTGCTCCCGAGCCTCCTGGAGTTCATTCGCGGCGCTGTCCTGGTCGGCCACAACCTCCGCTTCGACACCTCCTTCCTCGACGCCGACCTGGTCGCCCGGGGCCGCCCCCGGCTGGCTAACCTCCGGGTCGACACGTTGACCCTGGCCCGCCGGCTCGTGCGCGACGAGGTGCCCGACTGCCGGCTGGCCACCCTGGCGGCCCGGTTCCGAACCGTCACCCGGCCCACCCACCGGGCACTCGACGACGTGCTGGCCACCGCCGAGGTGCTCCACGCCCTCTTCGAGCGGGCGGCCGGCTTCGGCGTCCTGGCGCTCGACGATCTTCTCGCCCTGCCGTCGAACCCGCTGGCGCTGCGGAAGCTGCCGCTCCTGGCCGGCCTGCCCCGGGCGGCCGGTGTCTACGTGTTCCGGGCGGCCGACGGGCGGGTGCTGCATGTCGGACGGGCGGCCGACGTCCGCAACCGGGTCCGGTCCCTGTTCGTCACCGGCGGGCGGCGGCGCGTCGCCCGCCTGCTGCGGGAGACGGTGGCCATCGAGTACCTGCCCGCTGCGCATCCGCTGGCGGCCATCGTCACCCAGCTCCGCCTGCACCACACCCACAAGCCCTCCTTCGACGGTCGGCCCCGCCGCTGGAAGGCCTGCGCCTACCTCAAGCTCACCGCCGGGCGGTGGGTCCGGCTGGCGGTGGTCCACGCCCCGAGAGACGACGGCGCGGTCTACCTGGGGCCGTTCCAGGGAGTGGCGCCGGCCCGGTTCGTCCGCAGCGCCGTCGAGGCGGCGTTGCCGTTCCGCGGAGGCGGTACCGATGTCGTGGGCCTCGTGCGACGCGGCTTCAGCGGCGATCCGGAGGCGATCCTCGGGCCGTTGGCGGAGCGGGCGGAGGCGCTGGCGGCCGCCGGCCGCACCGGCGACGCCTCCTTCGCCCAGGAGCAGCTCCGGGCCCTGTCCGGCGCGCTCCGCCGCCAGGCGGTGGTCGACGGCCTGCGGGCCACCGGCCCGTTGACACTCGACGTCGCCGGCCACCAGGTCGAGCTCGACCGCGGCCGGCTCCTGTCGGTCGACGGCACGCCGACGCCCGGGATGCCGCCCGCCCCGGCGGCCACCAACCGGGGCGGTCTCCCCGGCCGGGAAGAAGCCGACGAGCTGCTGGCGGTCGGTCGCTGGCTCCGGCGCGAGGCCCGGGCCGGTCGGGTCCGGGTCGTGACCCCGCTCGCCCCGCCGGCCGCCGCCGCGTTTGCAGCCGCGCTGGACGGCGTCGAGGGCTCGCCGGCCTGACCCGCGTTCCGGCGTTCGATTTCCGCTCCCTCCCCGGCAGAAGAACGCCGGTTGGCACGCCCGTCGCCGCCGCGAGGGTGCCGCTTCCGGCGTTCGATTTCCGCACTATCCCCGCCGATGAACGCCGGTTGGGGCTAGCTGCCGACGAGGGCTTCGATCTCGGTGGCGAGGGCGAAGTCGTTCCGGGTCAGGCCGCCCTCGCTGTGTGTTGACAGAGCCAGCCGTACCTTGTTCCAGCGGATGTCGATGTCGGGGTGGTGGTTGGCCGCCTCGGCCCGGTCGGCCACCCGGTTGACGAAGGCCATGGCGCCGACGAAGTCCTTGAACTTGTATTCCTTGACGATGTCGGCGCCGGCCAGCTCCCATCCCGGCACGTCCGCCAGCGCTGCCTTCACTTCCGTGTCCGACAAGGTCGCCATGCCGGTCATCCTCCCGCCGCCTCCACCGAGGGTCAAGGCGAACGGGCCCGATCCAGCTCGAGCGGCGCCGGCCGGAGACGCCCGTACACTCCGGCCGTGAGCAGGGCTGATCCGGGCGCCGATCCGCTGGTCGAGGCCACTCGCCGGCTGGAGGAGGGCGAGGAGGTCGTGCTGGCCACGGCCGTCCGGACCGACGGCGCTCCGCCGTGTCGGCCGGGGCAGAAGCTCCTCCTCGGGCCCGGCGGTCCGCTGGCCGGGACGCTCGGCTGCTCGGAGTTCGACGCCTCCGCCGTCGACGAGGCCAAGGCGCTGCTGGCCGCCGGCGAACCGGTCCTGCGGACGTTCACCCACGACCTCGGGTCGGTCGAGGTGTACCTGGAGCCGCTGCGGCCCCGGTCCCGGCTCGTGGTCCTCGGGGCGACCCCGGTGGCCGAACACCTGCTGCGGGGCGGCGCGGCGCTCGGCTATGCCACGGTGCTGGTCGAGAGCCGGACCGAACGGATCACCGCCGGGCATCGGGCGGCGGCCGGCAGGATCGAGCCTTCGGTGGCCGGCCTGGCCCTCGGCCCAGGGGTGGACGCCGTCCACACCGACCACGACGCCCCGGACATCGTCGACGAACTGGGCCCGCTCCTGCGAGCGGGAGTGCACTTCGTCGGGGTCATGGGCAGTGCCCGCCACACCGCTCCCCACCTCGCCGCCCTCCGGATGGCGGGCTGCAGCGACGAGGAGCTGGCCCGCCTGCACACCCCGGTCGGCCTCGATCTCGGCGCCCGCACCCCGGCCGAGATCGCCCTCTCCATCCTCGCCGGGCTCCTCGCCGCCCGCACGGGCCGCACCGGCGGCTGGCTCGACAGTCGCAGCGTTCCGCCCACCTAGCAGTTGTTTCCGACGGTCCGCCAGGGGCCTCGGCGGCAGAAGCTTCGCCGTCCCGGCGCCAGCCTCGGCAGCAGAAGCGACGGTCCGGCGCCGACCTCGGCGGCAGAAGCTCCGCCGTCCCGGCCGAGGACCCGATGTGAGGTCCTCCGGGCCGGGCCCTACGAACCTGCGGTTGTGGACATCCCGGCTTGGCGGGGCTGGCGGCGGCGGGCCAGGGCTTCGAGGGAGAAGTGGGCCATGGTGGCCGACAGGAGCGCCCACAGCGGGAGCGCGACGAGGAGGATCCCGAAGCGGCGGGCTCCCGAACCGGCGTAGATGTCGATGGCGGTATTCACGCCCAGGAGACCGACGGTCCGCAGGACGAAGGCGGTGACGAGGAGACCGAACCCGAAGGCCGCCGCCCAGACCAGCGCCCGGAGCATCGTCGGGACCGGATTTCCGGACCGCCGCCGGACCACCCAGCCGAGGGGCGCACCGGCTGAGGCGGCGGCCGTCCCCCGGGGAGCGACCGGCGTGCCGGCGGCTCCCGCCGCCGCCGTTCGGGCGCCGGCCACACCGGCGGAGCCGGGGGCGGCGGTCCCCGCTGCCCCTGCCCAACCCCCGGCCGCCCCGGCCGCGGGCCAGTTCGGAGCCGGCGAGGCGCCGGCCGAGGCCGCCCCGGACCAGTCCCGACCCGACGAACTGCCGCCCGACCCGGCCGCAGACCAGTCACCGCCTCGCGAAGCACCGCCCGACCCGGCCGCAGACCAGTCAGCGCCTCGCGAAGCACCGCCCGACCCGGCCGCAGACCCATCACCGCCTCCCGAGGCACCGGCCGACCCGACGGCACCCTCAGCGCCGGCAACGCCAGCGGGGTCGGCGGCCCGGTTGGACACCGGTGAGGGGTCGGGGCGGGCGTCGGAGCCGTGAATCGGGACCATCCGGGTCGGATCGTCGGCGCCGCGCCCGACCGGGGGCTGCCGCGACCCGGCCCGGCCGGCGCGGCGGGCGGCCAGGCGGGCCGAGCGGGCGTCGCGGGTACCGGCACCCGGGGACCCTTCGGCCACCGGGCGAGGATCCGGAATCGGCGCGCGGGGTGAGGGGCGGCCCGTCCATCCCTCGGGCACCGACAGCGTGCGGTAGCAGCCGTAGCAGCGGAAGGTGGCGTCGCCCCGGGTGATCTCGGGCAGTCCGGACGGATGGACGTGGCCGCAACCCGGGCACTGCAGACCCGACGCCATCAGCCGGCCTCCTCGGCGGCGGCCTCCTGGCTCACCTTCACGAGCTGGTCGAGGGCGGCGGCCGCCCGTCCGCCGTCGAGGGACGCCGATGCCGCCTCGACGCCGGCGGCCAGGTCGTCGACAACTCCGGCGGCCACGAGGGCGGCGCCGGCGTTGAGGACCACAATGTCGCGCTGGGGACCGGCCTCACCGTCGAGGACGGCCCGGCCCAGCCGGGCGTTGGCCGTCGGGTCGCCGCCGACAAGATCCTCGGGGACGGCCAACGGGATGCCGAGCTCGGTGGGGTCCAGGTTCCAGAAGTGGACTTCGGCGCCGATGACCTCCCACACCGCCGACGTCGTCGTCGTGGTGAGCTCGTCGAGCCCGTCGTGGCCGAAGAAGACCAGCGCCCGCTCGGTGCCGAGCTCGACCAGGGTGGCCACCATGCGTTCGGCCATGGCGGCGTCCCCGACGCCGATCGTCTGGCGGCGGGCCCCGGCCGGGTTGGCGAGCGGACCGAGGAAGTTGAAGGTGGTGGGCACGCCGAGATCGGCCCGGACCGGGCCGGCGTGGCGCAGCGCCGGGTGGTAGCGGGGGGCGTAACAGAACCCGATACCCACCTCGTCGATGCACCGGGCGACGCCGACGGGCCCGAGGTCCACGGCGACGCCGAGGCGTTCCAGCAGGTCGGCGGAACCGCAGGCGGACGAGGCGGACCGGTTGCCGTGCTTGGCCACCCGGGCTCCGGCCCCGGCGGCCACGAACGCCGCCAGCGTCGAGACGTTGATGGTGCACGACCGGTCCCCGCCGGTACCGCAGGTGTCGAGCAGCGGGCCGGCGACGTCGACGCGTTCGGCGTAGGCCAACATCGTGCGGACGAGGGCGGCCATCTCGGCCGGGGTCTCCCCCTTGGCCCGCAGCAGGACGGCGAAGCCGGCGATCTGGGCCGGTGTCGCCCGCCCCTCCAGGATCGTGGCCAGGGCGCCCCCCGCCTCGTCCGCGGTGAGCTCCTCCCCGCGGATCAGCTTGGACAGCAGCGGCGGCCAGAACGGAGTGTCGGTGTCCATCGACATGAAGCGCTGAGCGTACCGCTGCCACGGCCTCGGGCCCGGTTGGGCGAGGACGCGCTGAGTCTGGCGTCTGGTGCCGACGGGCGGGTCAACGGGCGGGGAAGGAGAGGGGAACGGGGGGTGTGCCGGGGGTCAAGCCGAGCGGCGGCGCTGGCGGAGCATCCGGCGGCGCTCACGTTCTGTGAGGCCTCCCCACACTCCGTGCTTCTCACGGGTGGTGAGGGCGAACTCGAGGCAGGGCTGGCGCACGGCGCACATGCTGCAGATCGTCTTCGCCTCCTCGGCGAGACTGTCATCCTCCGACGGCGGGTAGAACACAAGGGCGTCGCTCCCCTTGCAGAGGCCGGTCGCCCGCCAGTTCTGTGCCATCGACCCGCTCATGTCTTTCTTCCTGCTACTGCGCTCCAACACCGTGCTCATGCCGACAGCATCTCCCCGCGCTGGCCCAGAAGAAAACTCATCGATTGCCTATTCCCGCTCCCGAGCCTCGGTATGCCCGGAATGTCAAAGTTCGTTCACTTCCCCTGCCCGCCTAACATCCGCCGTTGGTGAACTTCGACGCCGGGCAGCGGGAGCGATACCTCGAGCGGCTCGCCTCGGAGCCCTTCGACGTGCTCGTGATCGGCGGCGGCATCACCGGCGCCGGTGTGGCCCTTGACGCCGCCGGACGGGGTCTGCGGACGGCCCTCGTCGAACGGGGCGACTTTGCCGCCGGCACGTCGTCGCGCTCGTCGAAACTCGTCCACGGCGGGCTGCGTTACCTGCAGCAGAAGGAGTTCCGCCTCGTCTACGAGGCGCTGGCCGAACGGCAACGGCTCCTCCGCCTCGCCCCGCACCTGGTGAAGCCCCTGCCGTTCCTGATCCCGATCTTCGCCGCCGGCGTGGCGGGCCAGACCAAGGCCCGGGCCTATGCCCGGGGGATCGGCATGGCCCTGTGGATGTACGACATGACGGGGGGAGCCCGGATCGGCAAGCTCCACCAGCGACTGTCCCGGCGGGAGGCGTTGGAACTCATGCCCGACCTCGACGGCCGGAAGCTGGCCGCCGGCTTTCTCTACTACGACGCCCGGGTCGACGACGCCCGCCTCACGCTCTCGGTGGTGAAGACGGCCGCCTCCGTCGGGGCGGTGGCCGCCAACCGGGTGGAGGCCACCGGCCTGCTGCGGTCCGGCGGCCTGGTCCAGGGCGCCGTCCTGACCGACCGCCTCACCGGCCGGGAGTTCGAGACCCGGGCGGCGGTGGTCGTCAACGCCGCCGGGGTGTGGGCCGACGAACTCCGGGCCCTCGACGAGGGCGCCAACCCCCGGTCGATCCGTCCGGCCAAGGGCGTGCACATCACGCTGCCGGCCGGGCGGCCGGCGCTGGACATCGCCGCCGTGCTGTCGGTCCCGGGCGACCGGCGGTCGGTGTTCGTCATCCCCTGGGGCGACCGGATCTACGTCGGCACGACCGACACCGACTATGACGGCCCGCTCGACGACCCGCAGTGCACGGCCGCCGACATCGACTACCTCCTCGGCGCCCTGAACGCGTGGGTCACCAAGCCGGTCGGGCGCCACGAGGTCCTCGGCGCCTGGGCCGGCCTGCGGCCGCTGGTCGGCGGGTCGGGGCCGACCGACGGCGGGTCTCCCGGCCGGGGGTCGGGAGGGGCGGTACCTTCCGGGAAGGCGGGAAGGACCGCCGATCTGTCCCGGCGCCACTCGGTCCGGGTGGCGCCGAGCGGCCTCGTCACGATCGTCGGCGGGAAGCTCACGACCTATCGGGCCATGGCCGAGGACACGGTCGACGAGGCCGTCCGGGTCATGCGGCTCCACAGTTCGGGCGGCGGAGCGGGCCGCCGGGGCGGCGGGCGCCGGGTGGGACGGGTGCGCGACTCCCGGTCGGGGTCGACCCCCCTCTTCGGCGCCGAGGGCTACGAGGAGCTGACCGAGGAGGGGGCGGCGGAGCGGCTCGGCCTGCCGGCCGACGTCGTCGCCCACCTGGCCGGCCGGTTCGGCGGCCAGGCCCGCACGGTGGCGGCCATGATGCGGGACCGTCCCCAGCTGGGCGAGCGTCTCGTCCCGGGACTGCCCTACCTGAAGGCGGAGGCGGTCTACGCCATCCGGTACGAGATGGCCCTCACCCTGGAGGACGTCCTGTCCCGGCGGACCCGGGCCCTGCTCCTCGACTCCGCCGCCTCCGCCGGGGCGGCCGCCTCGGTGGCCGAGTTGATGGGCGCCGAGCTGGGGTGGAGCGACGAGGAGCGGGGTCGGCAGATCGACGGCTTCCTGGCCCTGGTGGAGCGCCAGCGGCGGGCCGCCGACCCCGCCGAGGAGGCCGTCGAGGCCCGGCTGCTGGCTCCTCCGGCGCCCGGCGCCGACGCCTGATGACCGACGGCCACGGCGGCGACGCCGCTGCCCGGACCGCCCCGGAGGGCGCGCCGCCCGGTGGCGCCGGCGCCCCCGGCCCGGCCGGAGCCGCCGCTGATCCGGCGGGGGTGGCCCGTTCCCGCATCCGGTTCCCGGTCGACCTGCCCGCCGGGCCGCGGGGGGTCCGGTTGGACGTTGCGCCGGTGCACGTTCCCGATGCCTTTCTCACCGCCCTGGCCGCCCATCTCGGGCCGGAGGGGGTGGTGGTCGCCGACGACGTCCTCGACGATGCCGGCCGGGACTGGTGGCCGCTGTCGGCGGTGTGGGCCACCGAGGGGCTCGTGCCGGCCCGGCCGGCGGCGGTGGCCCGGCCGTCCGAGGCCGACGGGGTGGCCGGCACCATCCGGCTCGCCGCCGAGCACGGCGTCCCCCTCACCCCGGCCGCCGGGCGGTCGGGCGTCTGCGGCGGCGCCGTCCCCGTGGCCGGCGGGGTGGCCCTCGACCTGACCGGCCTGGCCGGCATCGTCGACGTCGACGACACGTCGCTCCATGTACGGGTCCGGCCCGGCACGTTCGGCGACGACCTCGAACGGGGCCTGGCCGACCACGGTGTCACCCTCGGGCACTGGCC
>JAUZEX010000716.1 GCA_030838815.1 Actinomycetota bacterium | reverse complement strand
TCTTCGTCGGCGCCGCCGGCTACGCCGCCGTCGGCTGGTTCCCGGTGCGCCCCGACGAGCGGCGGGCGTTCTACGCCGAGTACCGCCGCTGGTCGGCGGCCCTGGCCGGCTGAGGACTGGCCGGCTGCGGACTGGCCGACTGGGGACTGGCCGACTGGGGAGTGGCCGACTGAGGACTGGCCGGCTGGGGACTGGCCGGCTGGGGAGTGGCCGGCTGGGGACTGGCCGGCCGGGGACGGCCGGGCCGGCGGAAATACGCCGCCACCTCGTCGCAGACCCGGTCGACCACGGCGTCCGGCATCGCCGAGTGCAGCGGCAGCGAGATGATCTCCTCCCCCACCTGCTCGGTGACCGGGAGGGGTCCGTGGCGGTAGCCGCGGAAGCGGGTGTGGAGCTGCGCCGGCCGCCAGTGGATCCCGGTGCCGATCCCCCGCCCGGCCAGATGGTCCCGGAGGTTGTCCCGGACGCCGGGGGCGACCCGGATGTAGTACAGGAACGGGTTCACGTCGTCGAAGTCCGTCGGCGGCAGCCCGACGCCCTCCACCGTCTTCAGCCGCTCCTGGTAGCGGCGGCAGGCGGCCTGGCGGGCGGCCCGGATCCGGTCCAGCTTGGCGATCTGGGCCAGCCCCACGGCGGCGTGGACGTTGGACAGGTGGTAGCGGTAGCCGATGTCCACGGCGTCGTAGTCCCACGTCTTCTCGTTGCGGTAGCTGGCCGTCACCGGCAGGTCGGAGCCGAGGAGGCGCAGGTGGCGGAGCCGGTGCAGCTCGATGTCGTCGCGGACGACGACGACGCCGGCGTCGATGGCGGTGAGCGCCTTGACGGGGTCGAAGCTGAAGGTGCACAGGTCGGAGAAGCTGCCCACCGGCCGGCCGTGGTAGGCGGACCCGAAAGCGTGGGCGGCGTCGTGGACCGTCCGCAGCCCCCGTTCGGCGGCCAGGGCGGCGGCGGCGTCGTGGTCGCAGAGGTGGGGGCCGTAGTCCATGAGGACGACGGCCCGGGTGGCCGCGCCGACGAGCTCGGCGGCCCGGTCGACGTCGATGCACAGCGTGAGCGGATCGATGTCGCAGAACACCGGCTCGGCGCCGGCGGCCACGACGGCCTGCACGTCGGCGAGATGGGTGAAGGCCGGGACGATCACCTCCGTCCCCGGTCCGGCCCCGGCGATGATCATGGCCAGATGGAGGGCGGCATGGCCGGTGCTGACCGCCACGGTGGAGCGCGAACCGGCGTCGACCGCCCGGTGGACGGCCTCCTCGAAGGCGAGGACGGACTGGCCCATCCCGAGCCAGCCGGCGGCGAGCTCGGCCGCGCCGGCTTCGAGCTCCTCCGCCTCGACCATGGACCGGTAGAGCGGGATCGACTCGGGAAGGTAACTGTCGGGGGTCACGGGCGTAAATGGTCGGTGCCGCACCGGTGTCGTCGCAAGCCGGAGGACAGACTCGGGCTCCGCCGGGCCGGCGGAGGCGGCCGGTCGGGCGGTTCGCCGGGCCCCCTCGTGCCCCGGGGGAGGCGGGTGAAGCCCCCTCGAATGCCTTGGGGGAGGCGGGTGAAGCCCCCTCGAATGCCTTGGGGGAGGCGGGTGAAGCCCCCTAGTATCCGGCCGTCATGGCCGCTGACCCGACCCTCTCCGCCCCGGCCGCGACGGCGCAGCCGATGTCCGGCCGTGGTCAGGGCCAGGGCGGCCCCGAAGGCGGCGACGCCGCCCGCGGCGTCGAGGATCCAGTGGTTGCCGGTCACGACGATCGCCGTCAGCGTCACCAGGGGGTAGACGGCGGCCGCCATGCGGGCCGGCCGGCGCGCCAGCAGGGGCACGAGCACCCAGGCGCTCCACACCGACCAGCCGATATGGAGGCTCGGCATGGCGGCGAAGGGGTTGGTGTCCTTCATCGAACCGGAGTCGAGCGGCCCGAGGCCGCCGAAGCGGGCGCCGGTGTCGACGAAGCCGTAGCGGGGCGGCATGTACCGGGGTGGCGCCAGCGGGTAGACGGCGAAGACGACGAGGGCGCCGAAGCACATCACCAGGAAGGTGGTCCGGGCCCGGGCATAGCGTTCCGGGCGACGACGCCACAGCAGCCACAGGCCCAGCGCCGGGACCACGAAATGGATGGTCCCGTAGTAGATGTTCCAGAACTGCACGACGGTCTTGTGATCGAGCACCGCCCGCTGGAGCCGGCCCTCCTGGTACAACCCGACGGCCCGCTCCACCCGGATCACGTCGATGGCGTGGCGGACGGCCGGCCCGGCCGGCGGATGGATGTGGCTCCTGGCCGTCCCGAACACCTCGTAGAGCGCGACGAAGACGGCCGCTTCGCGCCATCCCCGACTCACCCGCATGCCGATCCCCCGGTGGCGACCCCCGGGGCGCCCCCCGGGCGCCTCCGATGAGGGCGCATCCTAGGGGGACGCCGACCCCTCTCCGATGGACCCTGGCCGGCGCGGCGGCGCTGGGCGCCGGCCACGCCGGCCCGTCGGTGTCGGCCATCGGTCCGCTCCGGCGGGCGTTGCTGCCCCGCCTGGCCGGCGGCGGGCGGGCCGACCACGTCGCCCTGACGTTCGACGACGGGCCCGACCGGGCCTCCACGCCGGCCTTCCTGGAGGCGCTCGACGGGCTGGGCTGGCGGGCCACCTTCTTCATGCTCGGGTGCATGGTCGAGCGCCACCCGGGCCTGGCCGGCGAGGTGGCCGCCGCCGGCCACGAGGTCGCCCTCCACGGCTATGACCACGTCTCGCACCTCCGCCGGGCGCCGGGCCCCGTCGCGGACGACCTCCGGCGGGGCTTCGACGTCGTCGCCGACGCCACCGGCCACGCCCCGGTGTGGTTCCGGCCCCCCTACGGGCACCTCTCCGGGGGCACCTGCCGGGCCGCCCGGCGGCTCGGCCTCCGGACCGTCCTGTGGACGGCCTGGGGCCGGGACTGGACCGCCACGGCCACCCCGGCCAGCGTCGTCGGCCACGTCGCCCGGGCCGTGGGACCGGGCGGGACGGTGCTCCTCCACGACTCGGACTGCACGTCGGCGCCGCGCTCGTGGCGCTCGGCGCTCGGCGCCCTCCCGGGCCTGGCCGACCTCTTCGCCGCCCGGGGACTGGCGGTCGGGCCCCTGGGCGACCATGACGTGTGAGCCGTGACGCCCGAGCCAGGGACACCCGGGCCTGGGACGCCCGAGCCAGGGACGCCCGAGCCATGACGATGCATCCGGCCCTGGCCGCCGGTCACCACGTCCTGGCGGCGCGCTTCGGTGTCGTGGCCCTGAGCCTGGCGGCGGCGTTCCTCTACGCCATCACGTCGGTCCTCCAGCACGGCGCCACGCAGGCGATCCCGAGCGGGCGGCTCCTGCGGCCGTCGCTGCTGGCGGCGCTGGCGCGCCAACCACGGTGGCTGGCCAGCCACGTCGTCGACGCCACCGCCTACGTCCTGCAGTTCCTCGCCCTGCGGGCCGGCTCGCTGGTGGCGGTGGAGACGCTCCTCGTCACCGGTCTGCTCTTCGCCCTGCCGTTGGGGGCGGCGGCCAGCCACCGGCGCCCGCAACGGCTCGACTGGCTGGCGACCGGCGCCATCGTCGTCGGCCTCGGCGTCTTCCTCGTCGCCGCCCGACCCGTCGTCGGGGCCGGCAACACGTCGCGGACGGGTTGGGTGGTGACCGCCGTCGCCGTCGGCGTCGGCATCGCCGGCCTCGTGGCGGTGGCCGAGCGCGGCCCGCGGCCGTGGCGGGCCCCGGCGCTCGGCGCCGCCAGCGGCGCCCTCTTCGCCCTGACGGCGGCGTTGGCCAAGGCGTCGGGCCATCTGCTCGACCGGGGGGCCGTCCACGCCCTGGGCTCGTGGCAGCCGTACGCCCTGGCGGCGCTGGCCGTCGCCGGCGTGGTGCTGTCGCAGAGCGCCTTCTACGCCGGGCCGCTCCAGGCGTCACTGCCGGTGCTCACGATCACGGAGCCGTTGGTGGCCGGTGCCATCGGGCTGGCCGCCTTCCACGAGCACATCGCCACCCACGGTCTACGCGCCGTCGGCGGCGCGGCGGCCGTCACCCTGCTGGTGGTGGGCATCGTCGGCCTCTCCCGCTCCCCGCTGGTCCTCGGCCCCGACGTGGCGGCCGAGGAATCACGGCCGAGATGACGGCCGGACGCCCGTCGGACGCCCAACCCGTGGCCCCCGGCCGCGGCGGGCGGCGGCGCCTCTTCCGCCACGCCGCCCGGATCGTCATCGGACTGGGGCTGGCCGCCCTGGCCATCTCGGTCGTGAGCAGCCGGAGCCGGGAGTTCACGGGCACGGCCGACCTGGTCGAACACGCCCGCTGGCAGTGGCTCGTCCTGGCCGTACCGGCCGAGGCCGCTTCGCTGCTGGCCTACGCCGCCCTCGAACGCCGGCTGCTCCGGGCCGGCGAGACGTCCATCCCGCTCCGGACGTTGCTGCCCATCACCCTGGCCGGGAACGCCATCCAGAATTCCCTGCCCGGCGGCCCGGCGTGGGGCGCCGGCTACGCCTTCGGCCAGTTCCGCCGCCGGGGCGCCGACGCCGTCCTGGCCACCTGGGCGCTCCTCGCCACCGGGTTCGTGAGCGGGGCGGCGCTCGTCGTCCTCACCATCGCCGGGGTCGTGGCCGCCGAGGGCCAGGCCGCCGCCAACGGCCTCGTCGAGGCGGTCGTGGTCGTGGCCGCCGTCGCCGTCGCGGTCGGCGTGGCCGTCCGGACGGGCCTCCACGCCCGGTGGGCGCCCCCCCTCCTCACGGTGCTGGTCCGGACGTCGCAGCGTGTCATCCACCGTCCCGCCGGCGACCCGGCGCTGGTCGTGCGCGACGCCTGGGCCCGCCTGACCGCCGTCCGGCCGACGGTCGGCGACTGGACGGTGGCCGGCGCCTTCGGGATCGGCAACTGGATCCTCGACTGCGCCTGCCTGGCGCTGGCCTTTCCGAGCGTCGGCGCCGGGATCCCCTGGCGGGGCCTCCTGCTCGCCTACGGCGCGGGCCAGTTGGCGGCCAACCTGCCCATCACGCCGGGCGGCCTGGGAGCGGTGGAAGGCAGCCTGACGGTGGCCCTGGTGGCCTATGGTGGCGGCCAGGTGACGACCGTGGCCGCCGTCCTCGTCTACCGGGTGATCACGTTCTGGCTGCTGCTCGTGGTCGGCTGGGCGACGTATGCGGGTCTGCGCTGGACGGCCAGAAGACCGGCCGCCCGATGACCCGCCGCCAGACGGCCGGCCAGGCCGGACAACCCAGCCGCGCCGGACAACCCAGCCGGGCCCGACACCGCAGCTGGGCCGGACACCGCAGGGGGGCCGGGACCCGCCTCGTCGTCACCGCCGCCGCGCTCGGGCTGCTGGCGGGCTGCGGCGGTCCCCGCAACGTGCTCAACACCGCCAGCAGCCACTGCTTCCGGGCCCTGCCGTCGGCCCGGGCCACCGTCGGCGACCACGGCCGGCTCGTCGGGGTCCGCTCCGTCCTGGCCGACCGCCTGGCCCGGAGCCTCCCGCAGGCCGCCCCGCTGGACCGGCGACGGCTGTGCGTCATCGCCTTCCGGGGCCCGTACCGGGCGGGCGAGATCCCCCTGGCGGACCCGCCCGGCCCGGGAACGTACGCCGTCGTCGCCGTGGACAACGACGGCCAGACGGTCCTGGCCTCGTTCGTCGTGAGTGACCTCCCGCTCCGTTTCCGGCACCGGCTCTGACCGCGACGGGGCCGCCGTCCGCCACCCGGCGCCGAACGTTGCGAGGAACCGGGTGTGACCGGGCCGGGGGCCGGGTCCGGCCGGTCCGGGGTGAACGGCGCCCCGCCGGGGTAGACACCGGTGTGTGGACGACCGGCCCACCAAGCGGCTCCGGGGCCGTCACCGCCCGTTCGCGGTGGTGGCCAAGGCGATGGTCGCCGTCACCGGTTCGGGGTGGGCGGTGGCCCTCATCGTGGCCGTGGTGGCGGCCTGGCTCACGGCCGGTTTCGCGCTCGGCTTCTCCCGGGGCTGGGAGCTGTCGATGACGGCGGGGGTGCCGGTCGTCACGCTGGGGTTGCTGGTCGTCGTCCAGCACACCCAGAACCACGACAACCTCGCCCTGCAGCTGAAGCTCGACGAGTTGATCCGGGCCCACGGCGGGACCGAGGACCACATGATGCGCGTCGAAGACGCCAGCCGCGACGACCTCGAGCGCCTGGAAGGCGAGTTCAAGGCCCGGGCCGACGAAGCCCGGAGGTAGCCGCTACCGGGCGGAAGGGGCGGCGTTGCTCATGACGGCGCCGACGACCTGGCCGCCGACCTGCTCGAACTGGATCCGGACCTGCTCGACCTCGTCACGGTCGGTGTGCTTGGCGTCGGCCACCACGAGGATGCCGTCGACGAGGGGAGCGAGGGCGAGGCAGTCGGAGGCGTTGAGGGCGGCCGGGGCTTCGATGATCACGAAGTCGGCCACCTTGCGGCGCTCGGCCAGCAGCTCCCGCATGAGGTCGCTCTGGAGCAGTTCGGCGGGCTGGGCCGGCACCGGGCCGCTCCCGAACACCCAGAGGCGCTCGAGGCCGGCGGGCTCCTGCACGGCCTCCCACGGCGGCATCTCGCCGGCGAGGACGTTGGACAGGCCGCGCTCGTTGTCGAGCCCGAAGTACTGGTGGACCTTGGAACCCCGCAGGTCGGCGGAAAGGAGCACGACCCGTTTGCCGACCTGGGCCAGCGACACGGCGAGGTTGGCGGCGATGGCGGTCTTGCCATCCTCCCCGGTGGAGCTGGTGACCATGATCGTCTTCAGGCCCTGGCGCTCGGCCA
>JAUZEX010000662.1 GCA_030838815.1 Actinomycetota bacterium | reverse complement strand
CTGCGGATGAAGACCGTCTACGTCGAGGTCTACGACCGCATCGACTCCAAGCCGCTGACCAGCAAGCTCTGCTACCCGTTCTCCGACCTTTTCCTCGTCCAGTGGGACGAGCAGCAGAAGCTCTTCCCCAAGAGCCAGGTCATCGGGAGGCTGTTCTAGTGATTGGCGAGTTTATGGATGGCGTCGAGCGTGATCTCGTCTTCGTGACGGTCGGCACCGACCACCACCCCTTCGACCGGCTGTGCGGCTGGGCCGACGCCTGGGTGGCGCAGGCGCGGCACCCCGAGGTCCCCTGGTTCGTCCAGTCGGGCACCTCGAACGCACCGGCTGTCGCTCCGTTCCGCGACTACATCCGCTACGACGAGATGTGCGACTCCATGCTCCGGGCGGTGGCGGTCGTCTGCCACGGCGGCCCCGCCACGATCATGGACGCCCGCAAGCTGGGCCGGGTCCCGATCGTCGTGCCCCGCTCCGCCGACCTCGGCGAGCACGTCGACAACCACCAGCAGCGCTTCGCCCGCCGGATGGCCGAGCTGGGCGAGATCCACCTGGCCCGCAGCCAGGACGAGATGTTCGAACTCGTCGAGAAGGCCATCGCCGATCCGTCGGCCTTCGCCGTCTCCTCCGACGGGGCCGCCATCGCCGCTGCTGTGGCGAAGTTCGAAGAACTTGTGGGCGGGCTGTTCCATCGGAAGCGGGCCCGCCGGTGACCCAGAAAGTTCTCTACATCGGCGGCTTCGGCCGCAGCGGGAGCACGCTGGTCGAGCGCATCCTCGGCCAGCTGCCCGGCTTCTGCTCCGCCGGCGAGATCGTCTTCCTCTGGCAGCGGGGCCTGATCGAGGGCCAGCTCTGTGGTTGTGGCACGCCCGTCCCGGAGTGCGACTTCTGGACCCGGGTCGGCAAGACGGCCTTCGGCGGGTGGGACGAGATCGACGCCCACGAGATGGTGGCCCTCCAGCACCGGGTCGACCGGAACCGCTACATCCCGTCCATGGTCGCCCCCCGGCTCCGGCCCCAGGCCCAGGCCGATGTGGACCGCTACACCCAGACACTCTCCAAGCTGTACCGGGCCATCGGCGAGGTGGCCGGCGCCCGGGTCGTGATCGATGCCTCGAAGCACGCATCAACAGCATTCCTGCTCCGGAAGGTGCCCGGCATCGACCTCCGGGTCGTCCACCTGGTGCGCGACAGCCGCGGCGTCGCCTACTCGTGGACCAAGGAGGTCAAGAAGCCCGAGGTGACGGGCGACGACGCCTTCATGCCGGTCTACAGCCCGTCCTCCTCCGGACGGCAATGGGTGGCCTACAACCTGCTCTTCGACGCCCTCGGGATCGTCGACCAGACGATGGTGCTCCGCTACGAGGCCCTGCTCGAGAACCCCCGGCAAGGGCTGGAACGGATCCTGGCCCACGCCGGCGAGCCGGTCACGGCGGGTGCGTTCTCCTTCCTGGGCGGATCGCCCGGGGGTCCGGGGGTGTCCCCCGGAGAGAGCTGGGTGGAGCTCGGCTGCGACCACACCGTGGCCGGGAACCCCATGCGCTTCCACCAGGGCCGCCTCGACCTGCGCCTCGACCAGGCGTGGACCACGAAGCTTCCCGCCCGCGACCGCAAGGTCGTCACCGCCATCACCTGGCCCCTCCAGGTCCGTTACGGCTACTCCGGCACCCCGAGATCGCAGAGGAAGACCAATGGTTGAGACCTCCCTCCCCAAGGTCAGCGTCGTCATCGCCACCCGGGAGCGCCCCGTCCTGCTGCACCGGGCCATCCGGCGGGTGATGGAGCAGACGTACGCCGGCGAGATCGAGGTGGTGATCGTCTTCGACCAGTCGGAGCCGCACCCGATCGAGGTGGAGATCCCCGCCGGGCGGACGCTCACCGTCATCAGCAACACGCAGCGCAGCCCCGGCCTGGCCGGGGCCCGCAACACCGGCGTGCTGGCCACGAGCGGGCACTACGTCGCCTTCTGCGACGACGACGACGAGTGGCTGCCCGAGAAGCTCACCCGGCAGGTGGCGGCCCTCGCCGCCAACCCCGACGCGGAGATCGCCACCAGCGGCATCTTTGTCGTCTACGAGGACAAGACGATCTCCCGGGTCTTCCCGGCGGGCCGGATCACCCTCACCGACCTGCTGCGGTCCCGGGTCATGGAGGCCCACCCGTCGACCGTGATCGTCAGCCGGGCGGCGTTCGACCGGATCGGCTTCGTCGACGAGCACATCCCCGGCAGCTACGCCGAGGACTACGAGTGGCTCCTCCGGGGCGCCCGGGAGACCGGGATCCTGGCCATCGACGAGCCGCTGGTCAACGTGCACTGGCACCAGTCGTCGTACTTCTCCGACCGCTGGAAGATGATCGTCGACGCCCTGACCTACCTCCTCGAGAAGGTCCCCGAGTTCGAGCGGGAGCCGGCCGGCCTGGCCCGCATCACCGGCCAGATCGCCCTCGCCCACGCCGCCTCCGGTGAGGCGGCCCTGGCCCGCCGCTGGGCGCGCCGCACCGTCCGGCTCAACTGGAAGGAGCGCCGGGCCTACGTGGCCCTGGCCATCAGCACCCGGCTGGTGAAGGTCGAGACCGTGCAGAAGCTGGCCCACGCATCCGGGAAAGGCCTGTAGGTCTGTGTTCCCCCTGATGGCCCGGTATTGCACCGGTACTGGAGTTTCGAGGATCATGTCTCGACCGAAGGAGTCTTGATGTCAGCCACCGGGGCCACCCTTCAGCCCCCTGTCACCCGCGTCCAGCCGAAAGTGGCGCGTCTGCCCTACGGGTGGCCGCTCTATGTCGCCTTCGGCCTGTTCCCGGCGTGGTACCTCCTGGGCTTCGGCGCGCTCATCTGGTTCTTCCTGGCCCTCCCGATGACGTTCTCGCTGGTGGCCCGGTCGAAGATCCGGGTCCCCAAGGGCTTCGGGCTCTACATGCTGTTCTTCGTGTGGATGATGGCGACGATCGTCCAGATGCAGGGCAGCGGCATGGACCGGATCTTCGGGTTCATGTACCGGGCCGGCCTGTACTACTCGGCCGGAGTCTGGTGCCTGTACATCTACAACGCCCCGAAGAGCCTCCTCCCCACCCGCACGATCCTCAAGGTCATGACCCTCATGTGGATCGTGGTCGTGGCCGGCGGCTGGCTCGGCATCATCAGCCCCACGATGGAGTTCCACACCCTGGCCGAGTCGCTCATGCCGAAGGGCCTGCTCAACAACGACCTCGTCTACACGCTCGTCCACCCCAAGGTGGCCGAGGTCCAGACCTTCCTCGGCTATCCCGTCCCCCGGCCCCAGGCGCCGTTCGACTTCACCAACAACTGGGGCGGCAACTTCGCCCTCCTGCTGCCGTTCGTGTGCGCCCTCTGGGGGCAGATGCGGACGCTGACCCGGCGCAACATCCTGCGGCTGGTGGCCATCGGGTCCATGATCCCGGTGATCTTCTCCCTCAACCGGACGCTGTGGCTGTGCCTGCTGGTGACCCTCGTCTACAGCGGCGCCCGCTTCGCCGCCCGGGGCAAGAAGGGCGGCTTCCAGGCCATCTGCGCCGTGGCCATCGTCGGGTACCTCCTGTTCAACTTCGGGCCCACCGGCCAGCTGATCTCCGACCGGGCCAAGGTGGCCCACTCCAACCAGGGCCGGTCCATCCTCTACAACGAGGCCAAGGACTCGGTCATGAAGTCGCCGATGATGGGCTACGGCGGCCCGAAGCCGTCGGTCCGGAACCCGAACCTGCCCCCGGTGGGGACCCAGGGGCAGTTCTGGCTGGTCTTCTTCTCCCACGGCATCCCGGGGGCGTTCTTCTTCGTCGGCTTCTTCGTCTATGGCACCTGGCGGACCAGAAAAGCGAAAACAAACGCCGCGCTGTGGTGCCACATCGTGCTGCTGCTGGCCATCATCCAGATGCCGTTCTACGGGTTGCTGCACATGCAGATCCACATCCTGGCCATCGCCTTCGCCCTTGCCTCCCGGGAGATGGTCGATCCCGACCTGCCGCCGGAAGTTCTGGCCCCCGCAAAGCCCCGGGCCTACGTCGTGAGCGCCGCGCTGGCCGAGCGGCGGGTGCCGGCCCTGGCCGGCGCCAACGGAAACGGAAACGGAAACGGGCACGGGAATGGCCACGGGCCGGTCAAGGACAGTGACCTGACACCATGGGGTCGCGCCGGCGACGCGCCCGAGGGCTGGTCGTGAGGTTGAGCCCTCCGGGTCCGGTGGCGGTGACGCCTCCCCTCGGGGGACGGCGGGAGCCGCCAAGGACAGAGGGACTCGACTGGGCCTGCCGGCTGCTGTTCGGTTCCGACGGCCGGGTCACCGCCCGTCGCCGCTCAGCGGGAGCCAGAAACCAGTCCGCCCCGGCCGGGTTCGACCGGGCGGAGTCGTATCTGGCCCTCCCCCGGGCCTCCAACCCCCGGCTACTCGTGCCGCTCGGCTCGCCCCGGGCGGCCGCGGCCGCTCTGGCCCGCAACCACGACGCCACGTCGCTCAAGGCCCGGCTGGGCCGGGCGGCGCTCGGCGCCGGCCTGCGGA